>JBFHFG010000043.1:0-11105 GCA_041583815.1 Halovulum sp. | reverse complement strand
TGCGCGGCTTCTCGGTCCTGCATCCGATGGGCTGGGATGCGTTCGGCATGCCCGCCGAGAACGCCGCGATGGAACGCAACGTCCACCCCGGCGACTGGACCTACAAGAACATCGACGACATGCGCGCCCAGATGAAGCCACTGGGATTCGCCATCGACTGGAGCCGTGAGTTCGCCACCTGCGACCCGGAATATTACGGCCAGCAGCAGGCGTTGTTCCTGGATTTCCTCGAGGCAGGGCTGATCACCCGCAAGAACGCCGTCGTCAACTGGGACCCGGTCGACATGACCGTCCTGGCCAACGAGCAGGTCGAGAACGGCCGCGGCTGGCGCTCGGGCGCATTGGTCGAGCGGCGCGAACTGACCCAGTGGTTCTTCAAGATCTCGGATTATTCCGAGGAACTGCTCGAGGCCATCGACACGCTGAAGGACTGGCCCGAAAAGGTGCGCCTGATGCAGGCCAACTGGATCGGCCGCTCGCGCGGGCTGCAGACCGCCTTCAAGCTGGATAACGCCCCCGAAGGATTCGACGCGCTGGAGGTCTATACCACTCGCCCCGACACCCTGATGGGTGCCAGCTTCGTCGGCATCTCGCCCGATCACCCGCTGGCCAAGGCATTGGAAGACAACGCGGAAATCAAGGCGTTCAACGAGGAATGCCGCCGCGTCGGAACCTCGGAAGAGGCGCTGGAGAAGGCCGAGAAGCGCGGCTTCGACACCGGCCTGACCGTCACCCATCCTCTGGACGCGGACTGGCACCTGCCGGTCTACATCGCGAACTTCATCCTGATGGACTACGGCACCGGCGCGATCTTCGGCTGCCCCGCGCATGACCAGCGCGACCTGGACTTCGCCCGCAAGTACGGCTTGCCCGTGCGCGACGTGTTCCGGGCCAAGGGCTCGGACGAGGACGTGACCGACACCGCGTTCGTGCCGCCCAAGACCGAACCCGTCACCTTCATCCGCGCGTTCGCCGGCGAGACCGAGATGACCGGTGAACAGGCCATCGACGCCGCCATCGACTTCTGCGAGGCCAAAGGCATCGGCCAGGGCGTCACCAAGTTCCGCCTGCGCGACTGGGGCATCAGCCGCCAGCGCTATTGGGGCTGCCCGATCCCGGTCGTCCACTGCGATGACTGCGGCACCGTGCCCGAGAAAAAGGAAAACCTGCCGGTCGAACTGCCCAAGGACGTCTCGTTCGACCGTCCCGGCAACCCGCTGGACCGCCACCCGACCTGGCGCGACGTGCCCTGCCCGAAATGCGGCAAGCCGGCGAAGCGCGAGACCGACACGATGGACACGTTCGTGGACAGCTCGTGGTACTACGCCCGGTTCACCTCGCCCCGCGCCGAGACGCCGACCGACAAGGACGATGTCGAATACTGGATGAATGTCGACCAGTACATCGGCGGCGTCGAGCACGCGATCCTGCACCTGCTCTACTCGCGATTCTTCGCCCGCGCGATGAACAAGACCGGCCACCTGCCCGACACGGCGGTCGAGCCGTTCAACGCGCTGTTCACGCAGGGCATGGTCACGCACGAGACCTACTCCACCCCCGGCCCCAGCGGCTCGCGGATCTGGCACACGCCGGACGAGATCACCCGGACCGACGATGGCGCCACCCTGCCCGACGGCACCGCGGTCGAGGTCGGCCCGACGATCAAGATGTCCAAGTCCAAGAAGAACGTCGTCGACCCGCAGGACATCGTGGAGCAGTACGGCGCCGACACCGCCCGCTGGTTCGTCATGTCCGACAGCCCGCCGGATCGCGACGTCGAATGGACTGCTTCGGGGGCCGATGCGGCGTGGAAGCACCTGCAACGGGTCTGGCGCCTGACCTCGGATGTGGCCGAAACGCCCGCCGACGACACCCAGCCCGGCGACGCCGCGCTGGACCTGCGCCGCGCCACGCACCGCACCATCCGCGACGTGACCGATGACATCGAGGGCTTTGCCTTCAACAAGGCCGTTGCCCGGCTGTACGAATTCACCGCCGCGATCGCCAAGTGCAAGCCGGATCAGCCCGGTGCCGCCGCCGCGCGCCGCGAGGCGGTCGAGGTCATGGCCAAGCTGATGATGCCCATGACCCCCCACCTGGCCGAGGAAATGTGGGCCGCGCTGGGGATGGAGGGCCTGGTCAGCCAGGCCGATTGGCCGCAGGCCGACCCGTCGCTGCTGACCGTCGATACCGTAACCCTGCCGATCCAGATCAACGGCAAGCGCAAGGCGGAGATCTCGGTTCCCGCCGATGCCGACAAGGCGGCGATCGAGGAAATGGTCATGTCGGACGAGAAGGTGCAGCGCTACCTGGAAGGGCAGACGCCGCGCAAGCTGATCGTCGTGCCCGGGCGCATCGTCAATGTGGTCGTCTAGCCGCCGCCGCTTCCTGGCACTCGCCGGCGTACTGCCGGCGCTGGCGGCGTGCGGGTTCGAACCGCTCTACGGCGAGGGCTCTCCGGCGCGGGCGCTGCAAGGCGCGTTCGACGTGCAGCTTGTCCCGAACCAGTTCGGCTTTGCGCTGAACGAACGGCTTGTGCAGCGGCTGGGCAAGGGCAGCGCGCCGCGCTACCGGCTGGCGGTTGAGACCCGGATCACCGTGTCCGAACGCGCGATCCGCGAAGACAACACCATTTCGCGGTTCAGCCTGGCCGCCACGTCGGATTTCGTCGTGTCGCCGCTGACCGGTGGTCCGCCGGTCACCAGCGGCAGCGTCCGGTCGGTCACCGCGTATTCGGCGATCGGTTCGCCGCTTGCGACCCGCGCGGCCGAGGCCGACGCCCGCCGCCGCCTGGCCGTGACGCTGGCCGATCAGATCGTGACCCAGCTGGCAGCAACCGCCGGGGACTGGGACACATGAAACTGTCGCCGCGCGACGCGCCCCGCTTCATCGCGAAGCCGGACCCGACCCGCGCCGGCATCCTGTTCTACGGCCCCGATGCCATGCGCATCGCCCTGAAGCGCGAGGATCTTGTGGCTGCGCTGGTCGGCCCCAAGGCGGCGGAGGAAATGCGCCTGACCCGCATGGCCGGCAGCGACCTGCGCCGCGACCCCGCTGCCCTGGCCGACGCCGTCAAGGCACACGGCTTCTTTCCCGGCCAGCGCGCGGTGCTGGTGGATGACGCCACCGACACCGCCGCGCCCGCCGTTGCCGCCGCGCTGGACGACTGGGCGCCGGGCGATGCCTTCGTCGTGGTGACAGCGGGGCAGCTGAAACCCTCGTCCGCGCTGCGCAAGTACTTCGAGAACTCCCGCCTTGCGCTGGCCGCCGCAGTCTATGCCGACCCTCCCGGTCGCGAAGAGATCGAGGCGACGCTTGAAAAGTCCGGTCTAAAGAACATCTCGCCCGAGGCGATGCGCGACCTGACCGACCTCGCAGGCGCGCTGGACCCGGGCGACTTTCGCCAGACGGTCGAGAAACTCGCGCTCTACATGTACGGCAGCGACACCGCCGCCACGCCCGAGGATGTGGCCGCCATCGCCCCCGCTACCTCGGACACCGCGGTGGATGCGGTCGTCGGCCAATGCGCCGACGGCGCCGTGCCCGCACTGGCCCAGACGATGACCCGGCTTGCCGGGCAGTCGGTCGCGCCGGTTACGGTCTGTATCGCGCTGCAACGCCACTTCCGCCAGCTTCATGCCGCCGCGTCCCACCCGCAAGGACCCGAGCAGGGGCTGACGCGGATGCGCCCGCCAGTCTTCGGACCGCGCCGCGACCAGATGTTGCGCCAGGCGCGCAACTGGGGACGGCCCAAACTGGAAGACATGCTTGCGCAGATCATGGACACCGACCTGGAGCTTCGGTCCGGCAAGCCAGTCCCGCAATGGGCGCTGGTCGAACGCCTGATGATGCGCATCGCCATGAGTCACCCCAAATAGCGTGTCATCCCAAATAGCCGGAGCCGCACATGTACACCGTCATCGGCCACCCCCGTACTCGCACCCTGCGCGTGCTTTACGCGCTCGAGGAAATTGGCCTCGACTATGTCGTCGATCCGCTGACCCCGCGCAGTGACGCAGTGGTGGCGCTGAACCCCTCGGGCAAGATCCCGGTGCTGATGACCGACGAAGGGCCGATTGCCGACTCGGTTGCAATTATGACCTACCTTGCGGACAAGCATGGCCAACTGACGCACCCCGCGGGCACCTACGCCCGCGCCCGGCAGGATGCCATGACCCAATTCCTTGTGGCCGAGGTCGATGCCGCGCTCTGGACCTATGCCAAGCACACCTTCGCCCTGCCCGAAGATTTGCGCATCCCCGAGGTGAAGCCGACGGCGAAGAAGGAATTCGCCCACGCGATGTCACTGGTCGAACGCATGAAGGCCGACCGCCCCTTCCTGGCGGGCGATCGGATCACCGTACCCGACATGATCCTCTGCCAGTGCACCGGCTGGGCCATGCGTGCGGGGTTCGACCTGCCAGACGGCGATTTCGGCGACTGGCTCAAGGGTCTGGCCCGCCGGCCCGCGATGCGCCGCGCGCTGAAGCAGATCGAGGCACTCGGCTGAACCCGCACCCCCTTCAATCCCCCTTCCGGCGGCGATAAGGTGCGCTCCGGTCAGAAGGCGGGCAGCAGGCGGGGGCAGGCGTGAGCGGCACGGGCGAAGTGACGCCGATGATGGCGCAATATCTGGAGATCAAGGGGCGCTACCCGGATGCGCTCCTGTTCTACCGGATGGGGGATTTCTACGAGCTGTTCTTCGAGGATGCGGAGGCCGCCGCAGCGGCGCTAGACATCGCGCTGACCAAGCGCGGCAAGCACCTCGGACAGGACATCGCCATGTGCGGCGTGCCTCACCATGCCGCCGAAGGCTACCTGCTGACGCTGATCCGCAAGGGCTTCCGCGTTGCCATCGGCGAGCAACTGGAAAGCCCTGCCGAGGCGAAGAAACGCGGCTCCAAATCCGTCGTGAAACGCGACGTGGTGCGACTGGTCACGCCCGGCACCCTGACCGAAGACAGCCTGCTGCAGGCCCGCGCCCACAACTACCTGGCGGCATGGGCACAGATCCGCGACGACTGCGCCTTCGCCTGGGTCGACGTCTCGACCGGTGACGTCACCGTGACGCCTGCAACGCCCACCAGCCTCGGGCCGCTGCTGGCCCGCGTCGCCCCCAGCGAACTTCTGGTCGCCGAAAGCGCCGCCGAACAGGTTTCCGGCCCCGCCACCGACATGGGCGTGACGCTGACGCCGCGCCCCGGCGCGGGCTTCGACAGCAGCAGCGCAGCCGACCGGATCGCTACGTTGTACAAGGTAGACAGCCCCGACGCCTTCGGCACCTTCACCCGTCCCGAACTGGCGGCGCTTGGCGCGATCATCGACTACCTCGACCTGACGCAACGCGGCCGCCTGCCTCTGCTACGCCCCCCGGTGCGCGAACGCGCGGGCGGCACGATGCAGATCGACGCCGCCACACGCGCCAACCTGGAAATCACCCGGACCCTCTCCGGCAACCGCGACGGCTCCCTGCTGTCCGCCGTGGATCGCACCGTCACCGGCGCCGGCGCGCGCCTTCTCGAGGCCCGGCTGACCAGCCCCTCAACCGACCTGTCGCAGATCTCGGCCCGTCTCGACGCCGTGCAGGCCTTCGCCGAAGACCCCTCGCTCACCGCCCAGATCCGCGACGCCCTGCGCAAGGCCCCGGACATGGAGCGCGCGCTCAGCCGCCTGGGCCTCGGCCGCGGTGGCCCGCGCGACCTGGCCGCGATCCGCAACGCGCTCGGCCGCGCAGCAGAGCTCGCGCAGATCCTCTCTCCGCACGCGCTTCCACAAGACCTGCGCACCGCCACCGCCGACCTGACCGGCCACGACGATCTGCTGTCCGAACTCGAGGCCGCTCTGGTTGCCGAGCCGCCCATGCTGGTCCGCGATGGTGGGATGGTCGCAACCGGCTACAGTGAGGATCTGGACGAAACCCGCCGCCTGCGGGACGAAGGCCGCGGCGTGATCGCCGGCCTGCAAGGCCAGTACGCTGAACAGACCGGCATCAACGCCCTGAAGATCAAGCACAACAACGTGCTCGGCTATTTCGTGGAAACGCCCGCCAGCCACGCGGCAAAGATGATGGCGCCGCCCCTCAGCGAGACCTTCATCCACCGCCAGACCACCGCCAGCCAGGTCCGCTTCACCACGGTCGAACTGTCCGAACTCGAAACCCGCATCCTCAACGCCGGCGCCCGCGCGCAGGAACTGGAGCGAGCGGTCTTCGACCACCTCTGCGGCATGGTTCTGTCCGATGCCGCGAAACTCGCCAACGCCGCCCGCGCATTGGCGACGCTCGACCTGCATGCCAGCCTCGCCGATCTCGCCACGCAGGAAGGCTGGACACGCCCAAAGGTCGATGACAGCCGCGCCTTCACCGTCGAGGCAGGCCGGCACCCGCCGGTCGAACAGGCCTTGCGCCGCGCGGGTGGCCCCGGTTTCGTCGCCAACGACTGCGATTTGACGCCAGACGGCAAGTCCGCGCGCCCGCTCTGGCTGCTGACCGGTCCGAACATGGCCGGTAAATCGACCTTCCTGCGCCAGAACGCGCTGATTGCGCTTCTCGCTCAGGCAGGCAGCTTCGTACCCGCCGACGCCGCGCACATCGGCGTCGTGGACCAACTGTTCAGCCGCGTGGGCGCCGCTGACGACCTCGCACGTGGCCGCTCCACCTTCATGGTCGAGATGGTCGAAACCGCCGCCATCCTGAACCAGGCGGGCGAGCGCGCTCTGGTGATCCTTGACGAGATCGGCCGCGGCACCGCCACCTATGACGGCCTCTCGATCGCCTGGGCGACACTCGAGCATCTGCACGACGTCAACCGCTGCCGCGCACTCTTCGCGACGCACTACCACGAACTGACGGCTCTCGCGGGCAAGCTCACGGGCCTGCGCAACGCGACGATGGCCGTTCGTGAATGGGAGGGCGAGGTCGTCTTCCTGCACGAGGTCAAGGACGGCGCCGCCGACCGGTCCTACGGGGTGCAGGTCGCCCGGCTCGCCGGACTGCCGGATGCAGTCATCGCCCGCGCCCGCACAGTCCTCGACGCGCTCGAGGAAGGCGACCGCGGCCAGGGCGGAAAGGCCAAGGCGCTCATCGACGACCTGCCGCTGTTCTCGGCCGCGCCGCCCCCGCAGCCGAAGGCAACTGCGCCCTCGCCCGTGCTCGACCGCTTGGCCGACGCCCTTCCCGACAGCATGTCCCCGCGCGAGGCGCTAGACCTGGTCTACGAACTGAAATCGCTCGCCGAAAAGAACTGAGGGGCGCCCACAAGGCACCCCCCTTCCACTTTCCACCAAGTATCCCCGCCGGAGGCATCCTCCGGCAGCCTCGGGCGCAGCGTCAGATCACGCAGGCGCGCCCGACGACACGCCGACCTTGGCCGGACGCAGCAGCCGGTCGCCGATCACGAAACCGGTCGCCATCACCTGGATGATGCAGCCTTGGGCGATATCCGGCACCGGAGCCTCGAACATCGCTTCGTGCAGCTTGGGGTCGAACTTCTCGCCCGGCTGCGGGTCGATCTTCTCGATCTTGTGCTTCTGGAAGGCTGCCAGCAGATCCTTCTGCGTCAGTTCGATTCCTTCGACCACGGCACTGGCCTGCGCGCGCAGGTCGTCGTCGATGGCTTCCAGAGCGCGGCCCAGGTTGTCGTGCACCGACAGGATGTCGCGCGCCAGGCGGACACCGCCATACAGTTCGGCGTCACGGCGGTCGCGTTCGGCCCGCTTGCGCAGGTTCTCGGTTTCCGCCAGTGCGCGCAGCAGCCGGTCTTTCAGCTCGTCGCGTTCGGCGGTCAGCGCTTCAATCTCGGCATCCGTGGCTCCGTCGGCCTCACCGGCCCGCGCCGACGGTCCTTCGGTGCCCGCGGCTTCAAGCTCGGCTGCCTCGGCGGCTTCCAGTTCCGCCTCGATTGCTTCGGGGTCGTCGAGGAAGCTGTCTTTATCCATGTTCACGTTCTGGTCTTTACCCATCAGATCCTACCGTTGTCGTCAGCCGCCGCGGCGCGAGATCATGCGCCCGACAAGCTGCGCCGTGTAGTCCACGATCGGCACCACGCGCCCATAGTTCTGGCGAGTCGGCCCGATCACGCCCACGGCGCCCACGATTCGTCGTTCGGCGTTCATATAGGGAGAGACCACCAGAGATGAACCCGACAACGAGAAAAGCTTGTTCTCAGAGCCGATGAAGACACGCACCCCGTCGCCGGATTCCGTCAGATCCAGCAATTGCGCCAGGTCGCGCTTCCGCTCCAGGTCGTCGAACAGCGAACGAATGACTGCCAGGTCCCCGACCTCGGCGCCCTCGTCCAGCAGGTTCGACCGGCCGCGCACGATCAACCGGGCCTCGTCGCCGGGCACGTCGTCGGCCCATACCGCGGTGCCGTCCTCGATCAGTTTGGCCGCCAGGCTGTCCAGCTCGTTGCGCCGTTTCTCGATCTCGGCGGCGACGACGCGCTTCAGATCGGTCAGTGTACGGCCTTCCAGCAGGGCGTTCAGGAAATTCGCCGCCTGCCGCATCGCCGACGGCGTCAAACCGGGCGGCGGGGTGAACAGGCGGTTCTCGACGGTGCCGTCGGCAAAGACCAGCACCACCAGCACCCGCTCAGGCGACAGCGACACGAACTCGACATGCCGGATCGGCGCGCCCGATTTCGGCGCCAGGACAAGGCTGGCGCCATGGGTCAGCCCGGACAGCAGCGATCCGGCGCGATCCAGCATGGCCGAGATGTCGGGCTCGTTGCCCTCCAGCCCGCGCTCGATCTCGCTGCGCTCGGTTTCGGAAATCTCGCCGACCTGAAGGAACCCGTCCAGGAACAGCCGCAGGCCAAGCTGGGTCGGCACCCGCCCGGCCGAGACATGCGGACTGTCCAGCAGGCCAAGTTGTTCAAGGTCCTGCATGGTGTTGCGGATGGTGGCCGGGGAAAGGGTGTCATCCAGACGTCGCGACAGCGTCCGTGAACCGACCGGATCCCCGGTTTCCAGATAGCTTTCGACCAGCCGCCGGAAAACATCCCGGCTGCGCACATCCAGGTCGAACGCAGGCATGGCTCTTGGTTCTGACATGAAACTTGCGCGTGATCCTTTCATCAGCGGTCAAGATGTAGGGTGCCGCCGCCGTACGGTCAATCTACCTTGGCTGCGTGGCGGAATCGCGGCGCGAATCGTGGGGCCCGCGCGGGTGGACGCCCGACAGCGAACGCGATAAGGCCGGTGCAACCAAATCGGAGGTTTTACCATGCGCCCATCGGGCAGGCCCGCCGGCGAGCTTCGGCCGGTGACGATCGAGACCGGGATCATCAAGCACGCAGCCGGATCGTGCATGATTCGCTGCGGCGACACGCACGTGCTGTGCACCGCCTCGCTGGAGCCGCGGGTGCCGCCATTCCTGAAGGGGTCGGGCCTTGGCTGGGTCACGGCCGAGTACGGCATGCTACCGGCGGCGACCAACACCCGCAACCGGCGCGAGGCTCAGGCTGGCAAGCAGTCTGGCCGCACACAGGAGATCCAGCGCCTGATCGGCCGCGCCTTACGCGCCAGCGTCGACCGCGTGGCACTGGGCGAACGCCAGATCACCGTGGACTGCGACGTGATCCAGGCCGACGGCGGCACCCGCTGCGCCTCGATCACCGGTGGCTGGGTCGCACTGCGCCTGGCCGTCGACGCACTGATCAAGGCGGGCGAGCTGAAATCCGATCCGCTGATGGACCACGTGGCGGCGGTCAGCTGCGGCATCTACGGCGGCGTGCCGGTGCTGGACCTGGACTATGCCGAGGACAGCGAGGCAGGCACCGACGCGAACTTCGTCATGACCGGCTCGGGTGGCATGGTCGAGGTTCAGGGCTCAGCCGAGGGCGCACCGTTCAGCCGCGACGAACTGACCGCGCTGCTGGACCTGGCGCAGGCCGGGATCGACGGCCTGGTCGCTGCGCAGAAGGCCGCGCTGGCATGACCCACCGGCGGCTGGAGGGGACCGAACTGGTGCTGGCATCACATAACGCCGGCAAGCTGCGCGAGATCCGCGCTCTGGTCGCGCCGTTCGGCTACCAGGTCCGCTCCGCCGCCGATTTCGGGCTGAGCGAACCCGCGGAAACCGAGGATACGTTCGCCGGAAACGCCCGTATCAAGGCACATCACGCGGCGCAGGCCACCGGCCTGCCCGCCCTTTCGGACGACAGCGGCATCGAGGTAGACGCGCTGGATGGTGCCCCGGGCGTCTACACCGCGAACTGGGCCGAAACCCCGAACGGCCGCGACTTCGCGATGGCGATGGAAAAGGTCTGGACCAGGCTCGAGGCGATGAACGCGCCCCATCCGCGCCGCGCCCGCTTTGTCTGCACGCTGTGCATCGCCTGGCCCGACGGTCATGACGAGGTTTACCGCGGCGAGGCGCCCGGCCACCTGGTCTGGCCCGCCCGCGGCACGCGCGGCTTCGGCTACGACCCGATGTTCGTGCCCGACGGCGAGACCGAAACCTTCGGCGAGATGGAGCCGGACCGCAAACACGCGATCAGTCACCGCGCCCATGCCTTCACGCTACTCGTGGCCGGCAGCCTTGAGCGCTGAGACGACCGAGGGCGGCTTCGGCCTCTACGTTCACTGGCCGTTCTGCGCCGCCAAATGCCCGTATTGCGACTTCAACAGCCACGTGCGCGGCGCTGTGGACCAGGAGCGCTGGGCGAAGGCGCTGGTGGCCGAGATGGCGCATCACGCGGCACGGACACAGGCACGGCGGCTCGACAGCATCTTCTTCGGCGGCGGGACACCATCCCTGATGACCCCGGCGACCGTGGCCGCCGTTATCGACGAGGCCGCGCGGCATTGGCATCTGGCCGACGGAGCCGAGATCACGCTGGAAGCCAACCCCACCTCGGTCGAGGCGGACCGCTTCACCGGTTTCCGCAGCGCTGGCGTCAACCGGCTGTCGCTGGGCATCCAGGCGCTGAACGACCCGGATCTAAAGGCACTGGGACGCCTGCACAGCGTGGCCGAGGCGCGCGCTGCCTACGAACTGGCCCGCGCCATGTTCCCCCGGATCAGCTTCGATCTGATCTATGCGCGGCAGGGACAGACGCTGGCCGATTGGCAGGCCGAGCTGATTCAGGCGCTGGATATGGCCG
>JBFHFG010000042.1:0-11179 GCA_041583815.1 Halovulum sp. | reverse complement strand
GTTCTTCTGGCTGCTGACCAACCGCATGGCGCCTCCGGCGGTGTTCGCGCTGCCGTTCTTCCAGCTTTACAGCTCGGTGGGCCTGTTCGACACGCACATCGCCGTGGCGTTGGCGCACACGCTGTTCAACGTGCCGCTGGCTGTGTGGATCCTCGAAGGGTTCATGCGCGGTGTGCCCAAGGAAATCGACGAGACCGCCTATATCGACGGCTATGGGTTCGGGCGCTTCTTCGTGAAGATCTTCATGCCCCTGATCGCCAGCGGCATAGGCGTCACTGCGTTCTTCTGCTTCATGTTCAGCTGGGTCGAGCTGCTGCTTTCACGCACCCTGACCAGCGTGGACGCAAAGCCGATCGCGGCGACGATGACCCGCACGGTATCCGCCTCGGGTCTCGACTGGGGTGTGCTGGCGGCAGCCGGTGTGCTGACCATCGTGCCGGGCGCGTTGGTGATCTATTTCGTGCGCAACTACATCGCCAAGGGCTTCGCCCTGGGCCGGGTGTAAAGGGGTAACGCTATGGCATGGATGGCATGGACATGGCCCACGGCGATCTTCTTCGTCGTCATCGCGGTGCTTCTGGTGATCTTCACCGTACTTGCGATCCGCTATCCGGAAACGCCCCGAACGGGCGTTCTGCGGATCGAGACGACGCGGGGTGACCGCCTGTTCATCACGCTGCTCGGTTCGGCCTTCATCAACCTCGGCTGGCTGGGGTTGGTGGATGCGCCACAATGGGGCGCACTGATCGTATGTCTGGTCTACGCGGCGGCCGTGTTCCGCTTCGTCTGACCCAACAGATCCGCGTCCGGACACCGGGCGCGGGCATTCGCTACCAAGTTCGATCCATGGGAGGAAACACTATGAACTTGTCTTTGAAATCGACCACGGCCATGGGCCTGGCGCTGACCCTGCTGGGCGCGCCCGCCTTCGCCGGAATGGAAGAGGCGATGGAGTTCCTGGACAGCGAGATCGGCGATCTCTCGGTCCTCGACCGCGCCGCCCAGGAAGCCGAGATGCAGTGGTTCGTCGACGCGGCCCAGCCCTTTGCGGGGATGGAAATCAACGTCGTCTCGGAAACCATCACCACGCACGAGTACGAGGCGCAGGTGCTGGCACCGGCCTTCACCGCCATCACCGGTATCAAGGTCACGCATGACCTGATTGGCGAAGGCGACGTGGTCGAGAAACTGCAGACGCAGATGCAGTCCGGCGAGAACGTCTATGACGCCTATGTCAACGACAGCGACCTGATCGGTACGCACTGGCGCTATCAGCAGGTTCGCAACCTGACCGACTGGATGGCGGGCGAAGGTGCCGACGTCACCAGCCCGACGCTGGACCTCGAGGACTTCATCGGCATCCAGTTCACCACCGCGCCCGATGGCAAGCTGGTGCAACTGCCCGACCAGCAGTTCGCGAACCTGTACTGGTTCCGGTATGACTGGTTCAGCGATCCCGACATCCAGGCCGAGTTCAAGGAGGCCTACGGCTATGACCTTGGCGTTCCGGTCAACTGGTCGGCCTACGAGGATATCGCCGAGTTCTTCACCGGCAAGGAGATCGACGGCCAGCAGGTCTATGGCAACATGGACTACGGCAAGAAAGACCCCAGCCTTGGCTGGCGCTACACCGACGCGTGGATGTCGATGGCCGGCATGGGCGACAAGGGCGAGCCGAACGGTCTGCCGGTCGATGAATGGGGCATCCGCGTCAACGAGAACAGCCAGCCGGTCGGCGCCTGCGTCTCTCGCGGTGGTGCGGCGAACTCTCCTGCGGCGGTCTATGCCGTCGAAAAGGCCATCGAATGGCTGCAGAAGTACACGCCGCCCGCGGCCATGGGTATGACCTTCTCGGAGGCGGGGCCGGTGCCTGCACAAGGCAACATCGCCCAGCAGATGTTCATGTACACGACCTTCGTCGCATCGCTGGTCGAGCCGGGACTGCCGGTGATGAACGAGGACGGCACGCCGAAATGGCGCCTCGCCCCCAGCCCGCACGGCGTCTACTGGGAAGAGGGCATGAAGGTCGGCTACCAGGACGTGGGATCGTGGACGCTGATGAAATCCACGCCCGAGGACCGCGCCAAGGCCGCCTGGCTGTACGCGCAGTTCGTCACCTCCAAGACCGTGGACGTGAAGAAATCCCATGTCGGGCTGACCTTCATCCGCGAGTCCAGCATCCAGCATGACAGCTTTACCGAACGTGCGGCCAAGCTGGGCGGCCTGGTGGAATTCTACCGCTCGCCCGCACGGGTGCAGTGGTCGCCCACCGGAACCAACGTGCCGGACTATCCCAAGCTGGCGCAGCTGTGGTGGCAGAACATCGGTGACGCGATGTCCGGTGCCAAGACCGCGCAGGAAGCACTGGATTCGTTGTGTTCGGACATGGAAAGCGTGCTGGAGCGGCTGGAACGTGCCGGCATCCAGGGCGACATCGGTCCGAAGATGAACGATGAGATGGACCCGGAGCACTGGCTCAGCCAGCCCGGTTCTCCCAAGGCAAAGCTCGAGAATGAGGACGAAGAGCCCAAGACGGTGTCCTATGACGAGCTGATCGCCTCCTGGCAGTAAGCACTGACCACGCCCCGGGCCTTCGGGCCCGGGGTCCTTCCGTACTGTGTCCGGATGTAGCTGGGCGGAATACACCGCTAATCACGGCCGCTGGCGCCCTCCCGGGCGCGCACCTTCTCACCTTGCCCACCACAATCGGCTATAGTCGTGCCGGACCCCGGTATCCTCCGGGACGGGAAGCGGCGACACATCATGAAATCGGCACATTTGCCCGGGATAGAGTCCAGTCAGAATAAAGGGGCGGGGCAGATCACATGACAGGTTTCCTACGCAGGGCGCTCGGCAAGCTCGATACCAGGCGCAGCGCCATCCAGGCTGACCTTGGGCGGCTGAACGATCTGGTATCCGGCCTTGGCGACTCGGCAACCGAGTTCGTGGCCACCGGGCGCGGCGAAACTGTCCTTTCGACGCTGACCGTCAGCCCCGGCGCGAAAGAGCTGGGCATATGCCGCCGTTGGCTTGGGCATGACGAAACCGCCACGCGGACAAGGGACGAACTTTTTTTCCAGGTAGCGCCATACGACCTGCCGCTGCTGGCCCGTTACGCCAGGGTGTTGGCGGCCGTCTCCGATCAATCGCCCCCCGACGCCGCTGCCGGATCGGGCGAGGTGCCGCTGGCGTTCCGGATCCTGCTCTCCGAGGCGTGCCAGGCGCTTCAGTACGGCCGGAACCGAAGCGAGGCGAACGGCAACATCCACGGCTGGACACCGGACCGACTGCAGCAGATCGCCGAACTGCTGGGCGCATCGAAATCCGACATCATCGACGTCTTCTACCATGACACCGGTCAATGGGGTCATGTGAACCTGGCCCAGTTGCGCCCGCTGGTCGCGATCAAATCCATCGTCGAGGACAATCCGCTGCACGTGATCGAGGCTGGCAGTCGGATCCCTGCGCGCGGGCGCGCGGCGATGATCGGGGACCTCGGCAAGTGGGAACTGGCCGGGAAGGAACCGTTCCTTGGCTTCATTGTCGCGCAATGCGGCGACGGCGCAAAGGCGGTGCGCGAGGCCGCCACGGCGCTGCTGCGCCAGATGCCCGAAGACACGCTTCTGCCAACCGCCATCGAAAAGCTTTCGACCGGCAATGTCGCCCTGCGCGAGTCGATGGTGACCGTATTGGCAAGCATGTCCTCGGACGAGGCAGCGAAAGCGCTGGACGCGCAGCTTGCCGTCGAGAAGACCGCCCGCATCAAGTCTGCCATCCAGACCGCGCGTTCGGCGTCGGCCGTGACGGCGGGCGCAGACGATCCGGACGACGCCACCGGCTATGTCGCGCTAGACGGCAGCCGAGTCGAGATCCCGCCCATGACCCCGATCCAGGACGAAACGTTCGTCGCCTTCGGCAAGGCCGAGATCGAAGAGATCGCAACCTGGATCCGGGAAGAGAACGACCGGATCGACAAGGACAACGCCGCGCGCCGAAAGGAAAACGCGAACAGCTACCAGGCCAGGAAAATCCCCGGCAGCGTCGCGAAAGAGGCGGTCGGACTTCTGTCCGGTCAGAAACAGCGACCGGGCAGCCATGTCACGCACGTGCTCGAATTCAAGCTTGCCGACTGGACCCGGCGGCAATACGCCAGAATGCCGCTCAATCAGCGCCTGCAGATCGCAATGGCGGGCCAGTATTCTGCCCAGTACGCGATCAGCGGTCATGCTGGCGGCCCAAGCCGCGAGGTGATCGGCGCCTATCTGACGGGCGAAGGCGGCGATCTTCGGGCACTGGAGGAGCTAATCGCCAAGGCCGGCATCGTCTACAACTTCGGTGGTTACCGTAACCGGACCTCACGGCCATTGAAGGACGGCGACTTCATGCGGGCCATGATACCGAGCGACAGCTATGCCGTGATCCCTGCCGACACGTTCCACCCGCAGGTGATCTGGCCCTACGTAGCCGCGAACCTCGACGTCATCGACGAGGCGCTTGGCCTTCGTCCCGTTACACAAGAGGAACTCGGCCGGGCGGCGGCGGTGCGCTACCTTTCTAACCTGCCCAAGCCTCCGCGCCGCTATTTCGGTGCACTGCTGGAAGTCGCGACCGGCACCACCAAGGCTGGCCGGGCAGAGGCGCGGGCCTTGCTGGGTGACGCCGAAGAGGTCTATCCGCGCCTGCTTGCCCTGCTTGACGACAGCCGGCAGGCGGTGCGCGCCGGTGCCGCGGAATGGATCGCCGAACGCGGCGACACCGATGCGATTCCGGCAATGAAGGCACGGTTGAAGAAAGAGAAATCCGAACTGGCGCGCGCCGCGATCCTGACCGCGATGCGGCGCCTGGGCGCCGAGATCGACGCCTTTGTTGGGCCGGCAGCACTTAGCAAAGAGGCCGAGACCGGGCTGAAGAAGGCGAAGTTCGACAAGCTGGCGTGGCTGGACCTGGAACATCTGCCGAAGGCGAAATACGCCTCGGGTGCGGCGGTCCCTGCGGATGTCCTGCGCTGGTGGGTGTTTCTTGCATTCAAGCTGAAGCAACCCGGCGGCAACGGGCTGTTCGAAATCTGGCTGGACCAGTTGGACCCGCAGGATGCCGCCACCTTCTCGCAATGGCTGTTCGAGGCGTGGATTGCCCATGACACCGCCCGCCCTTCGGACGAAGAGGGCAATGCCTATGCCAAGCAGCATGTCGCCGCGCGCTTTCAAGCGTGGAAGCGCTGGTACAAGGACATGACCGAGGAACAGTGTTTTGCCCAGCTCAAGCGCGAGTTCACGTCGAACTACCTGAACTCGGGGGCAGAATCGAAAGGGTTGCTCGGGTTGGCCACGCGGGTGCCGTCCGCGGTCGCTGCCGACCATGTGCGGGCCTATCTGAAGAACCACGGCAAGCGCACCAGCCAGGCCTCGGCCCTGCTGGAACTGATCGCGGCGAAAGGTGATCCGGTGTCGCTGCAGGTGATGATCTCGGCCGCGACCCGGTTGAAGCAGAAGGGCGTGCAGGCCTTTGCGGGCGAGTTGGTGCAGAAGGTCGCCGATCGCAACGACTGGACGCTGGACGAACTGGGCGACCGGACCATCCCGACCGCTGGGCTGGACGACGACGGTGTGCTCGACCTGCCCTGCGGACCGGACGAAAAGCTTTACCGCGCCACCCTGTCCGAGGATCTGACGCTGGTGCTGACCAACCCGGACGGCAAACAGGTCAAGGCGCTGTCGAGCACGACGGACGACAACACCAAGGCCTCGAAGAAACAGCTGTCGACCTCGAAGAAGGAACTGAAGCAGGTCATCGCGCTGCAATCCGGGCGGCTTTACGAAGGGCTTTGCGCCGGGCGCACCTGGACGCTGGAGGCCTGGCAACGAGACTTCCGCGACCATCCGGTGATGCGCCGCCTGACCGAACGCGTGGTCTGGGAAGGGTTGGACGCCGACGGCCAGCCGCTGGGCACGTTCCGCCCGACGGCCGAGGGCGAGTTCACAGATCCCGAAGACAACGCGGTCGATCCCGAAACCTTTGCCATCCTGCGGCTTGCGCATGGCGCCACCCTGCCCCGGGATACCGCCACCGCCTGGGACCAGCATTTCACCGACTACGAGGTGAAGCCGCTGTTTACGCAGTTCGGCCGCAAGCTGATCGACTTGCCCGAGGACAAGCATGACAGCGCCGAGATCGACGACCGGAAAGGCTGGCTGTCGGACACGTTCACGATCCGTGGTCACGCTACCAAGCTGGGGTGGGAGCGCGGCCAGCCAATGGACGGCGGCGGTTTCGACGACTACCGCAAGCCGTTCCGCAGTGCCGGCATTGTCGCCGTGGTGAACTTCACCGGCAGCTATGTCCCCGAGGAAAACCTGCCCGCCGCACTGACCACCCTCAGCTTCGAGACCGACGGAAGGCGTATGGGGCAGAAGATCAAGCTGAAGGATGTGCCCCCGGTGCTTCTGTCCGAATGCTGGAACGACTATCACGCGATGGCGGCCAAGGCCGCGTTCGATCCGGACTGGAGAAAGAAGGGACTGTATTGAGCGACGTCCAGAGAACCCCCGCCGAGGTCCGCTATGCGGACGAGCTGGAACGTCTGGCGGCCGCCGACAGCGATCCGAAGCCCCGTGGCTGGCGGTTGAGCCCCCGCGCGGTGCGCCGGTTCGTTCTGGGCGACGACAGCCTTCGGGTCAGCCAGAAGTTCTTCGGTGACGATCCGCTGGTCGACCGCTGCATCGTCTCGCTCATGGGGCACCAGGGGTTGATGCTGGTGGGCGAGCCGGGCACCGCCAAGTCCTTGCTGTCCGAGCTGCTTTCGGCGGCGATTTCGGGCACCTCGACGCTGGTGGTGCAAGGCTCCGCCGGGGTGATCGAGGATCACCTGCGCTATGGCTGGAACTACGCACTGTTGCTGGCCGAAGGCCCCAGCGAGCGGGCGCTGGTGCCCTCGCCGATCCTGACAGCCATGCGCCAGGGCCAGATCGCGCGCGTCGAAGAGCTTACCCGCTGCGCACCCGAGATCCAGGACGCGATGATCTCGTTGATGTCGGAAAAGACCATCGCGATCCCGGAACTGGGGGCGGGCATCGAATCCCGCGCCCTGCCCGGCTTCAATGTCATCGGCACCGCGAACCTGCGCGACCGCGGCGTGCACGACATGTCGAGCGCGCTGAAGCGCCGCTTCAACTTCGAGACCGTGCACCCGATCGCCGACGCCGCCTTCGAAAAGACCCTGATCCGCGCCCAGGTGGCCGAGCGCATGGCCGAACACCCGGTCAACCCGGATATGGCCGAGGATGTGTTGGACCTGGTCGTGTCGGTGTTCCGCGACCTGCGCACCGGCAAGACCGCCGAAGGCGCCTCGGTCGCGGTGCCCGACAGCGTCATGTCCACCGCCGAGGCGGTCAACGTGGCCCATGCCGCCGTACTGGAGGCCGCCTACCTTGAAGGCGGCAACGCCACCGGCGCGGGCGTCGCGCGGCAATTACGTGGCGTTGCCTTCAAGGACGACCCCGAGGATGCCCGCAAGCTACGCGCCTATGTCGACCACATCGCGAAACCGCGCGCCCGCACCTCGCGCGTCTGGGCCGAATTCGCCAGGAACGCGAAGGCTCCGGGTGACGGATAAACTGCGGCTGGAGGGCCTGCGCGACGCCCTGTTCCAGGCGGACAGGGGCCTCTACCTTGCGCCCATCCGGCATCACTCGCCTGCCTGCGCCTGGGCGCTTCGGTCCATGATCCACGAGCTGAAACCCTCGGCCGTGCTGATCGAGGCGCCGGTCGAGTTCGAGCGCCACATAGATCTTGTCCTCGACGAAGCCACCCGCCCCCCGGTCGCCATCGTGTCGCTGATCGAACACCAGGGCGAAACGCGCAGCGCTGCCTACTATCCGTTCTGCGCCCACTCTCCCGAGTACGTGGCCTTGCAAGAAGGCCGCGCACTGGGCGCGGACCTGAGGTTCATCGACCTGCCCGCCGCAGACAAGGCGGGGAATGGCAGCCCCGAAAAACCAACGACGCTGACCGATGAGACGCGGTTCGACAGCGGCGCCTATGTCGCGGCGCTGGCGAAACGGACCGGCTGCCGCGACGGGTACGAGCTGTGGGACCACATGTTCGAAACCCGGCTGGGACAGGACGATTGGCGCGGTTTCTTCGCGGATGTCGGCGTCTATTGCGCAGGGATCCGTGCCGCGACCGCACCTGAGCGGATCGAGACCGGGGGCGACGCCGCGCGCGAAAGGCAGATGGCCGCGTGTGTCGCCAAAGCGCTTGCCATTCCGCGCGACAGCCCGGTCATCGCCGTGATCGGCGGCTTCCACGCCGAGGGGCTGCTGGACGGTCTTGCAGACGCGCCACAGGTCCGCCCCGCTTCGCAGGACCGGTCCTACCTGATCCGCTATGGCTTTCGCGCGCTTGACGCGCTCAACGGCTATGGCGCGGGCCTGCCCCAGCCCGGCTATTACCAGGCGCTCTGGCAGCGGGCGAACGCCGCCGGGGGCGCTTTGCCGTGGCGCGATACCGCCGCCGACCTTGTTTCGGACTTCACCGCCGCGATGCGCACCGAAGGCCACGCGATCAGCCTGCCCGCGCAGGTCGAAATCCTACGCGCCGCCGAATGTCTGGCGCTGCTGCGCAACCGCCCGGGCGCGCTGCGCCATGACCTGATCGACGCGACCCGGTCCGCGCTGGTGAAGGGCGAGACCGGGCTGGCCGAGGTCTGGACCGAGCGGCTGCTTTCTTTCCTCTGCGGCGACACGCTTGGTGATATCCCAGCCTCTGCCGGCTCGCCGCCGTTGGTCGAGGATGCTCGCGCCCGGGCCCGCGCGCACCGGATCGACGTATCCGACGGCAGCCAGCGCCGCCGCAAGCTGGACATCCGCCGTAAACCCGCCCACCTGGCCACCAGCCGCTTCCTGCACGCGATGACGCTTCTCGACACCCGCTTTGCCGCGCGCGAGACCGGACCTGACTACCTGAACAATGCACGCACCGAGCTGCTGTTCGAGGAATGGTCCTATGCCTGGTCCCCGCAAGTCGAAAGCCGCCTGGTCGAACTTTCCACTCTGGGCGACCGCATCCCTACAGCGGCGCTCAATCACATCTGGCGCACACGCGCCCGTATGGGACAGGACGGCCGCGCCCACGACCTGGACTTGCTGGTGCAGTTGTTCGAACGCGGCCTGCTTGCCGGTCTGGGCGCGGAACTGGCGCCATACCTGGTCGAGATGGGCGCCGTGCTGGCCAACCACGGCACGTTCGACAGCGCCGCGATGGCGCTGCGCCGACTGTGCAGCCTGTCGTCCGCGAAAGGGCCACTGGCGTTGCCCGAGGCGCTCGACCCTGCCCCGGCGGTCGATGCCGCCTACGGCCGCATCCTCTACCTGGCCGATACGCTGCCGCAGACACCCGAGGACGAGATCGCCCCGCGGCTTGACGCGATCCGGTTGGTCGCCGAATTGCTGCGCGGCCCCGATGGCGCGAGCCTCGACGCTGCGCTGTTCGATGACGCGATGGAACGCGTCGTTACCTCGAAAGCCCCGCCCGAGATACTTGGCGCGGTGCTGGCAGCGCTGACCCTGTCGGGACGCGCACAACCTGCCACGCTGCTGGGCGCGCTCGACGGAAACATGGCCGGTGCGGTGCTGGACCAGGCCGCCCGCATCGGCGTGCTGCGCGGCGTCCTGCACACAGCACCATCGCTTCTCTGGCAGATCGACGCGCTGCTGGCCCGGATCGACAACTTCTTGCAAGGGTTGGATGAGACCGAGTTCATCGACCTGCTGCCGCACTTGCGCCTGGCCTTCACCGCACTCAACCCGCGCGAAGCGGATCGGCTGGCCGAGATGATCGCCCGCCAGCACGGGCTACAGACCGGGGCGATCACGGCACGGGTGCACAGCGCGACCGAAGCGGACCTGAAGGCGGGACTGGCGCTCGACAAGGCGCTGCGAGCGTCGCTCGCTGCCGATGGGCTGGGCATCGCGGGGGAAATGCCATGACCGATACCGCCCGCCGCTGGCGACTTGCGCTAGGACGCTATTCGGAACGGAACCTCGGCGGGCTCTCGGGTGCTTCGGGCGACATGGACCGGGTGCTCGATTATCTCTACTCGCGCGAGTACGGCAAACGTGGGCTGCATCAGGATCGCAGCCGCGGCTCGCTGGACCCGACGGCGCTGAACGCGGTCAAATGGCTGGGACAGGCGCGCAGCCTGTTCCCGCACTCGGTCTACGAGACGCTGCAGACCCACGCGCTCGACCGGTACGGTCTGACCGACCTGTTGAAGGACCCCAAGACGCTCGAGGCGCTGGAGCCGAGCCAGGACCTGCTCAAGGTGCTGCTGGCATTCGACGGGCGCGCCGATCCGGCGGTCAAGGCCAAGCTGCGCGAAGTGGCGAAACGCATCATCGACGACGTGATGCGGCGGATCCGGTCCGAGGTGCTGCGCGCCTTCTCGGGACGGCGCAACAGGTTCCGGCGGTCCAACGTCCCCTCGGCGGCGAACTTCGACTGGCGCGCCACCATCCGCGAGAACCTGCGCACCTATGACCCACAGACAGGCCGTATCATCGCCGACCGCCTGCGCTTCAATTCGCGCGAGAAACGGCGGTTGCCGTGGCGGGTGATCCTGGCGGTGGATCAGTCGGGCTCGATGACCGACAGCCTGATCCATTCGGCAGTGATGGCCGCGATCCTGTCCGGCCTGCCGGGGGTCGAGGTTCGCATGGTGCTGTTCGACACATCGGTACTGGACGTTTCCGACCGCCTGACTGACCCGTTGGAGACTCTGCTTTCAGTCCAGCTTGGCGGCGGAACCGACATTGGCCGCGCCATGCGCTATTGCGAAGATCTGGTCGAGAATCCCGAACGCACCGTGCTCGCGCTGCTGACCGATTTCGGCGAGGGCGCCTCGCCCCGCGCGCTGTATGCCTCGGTCGCGCGGCTGCACGAGTCGCGGGTGCGGCTGATGGGCCTTCTGTCGCTCGATGACGGCGGGATGCCTGCCTATGACGATAGCATTGCCCGTCGCTGCGCTGAACTTGGGATGGACGTGCGCGCAACCAGCCCCGACCGGTTCGCCGAATGGCTGGCCGAGGTCATGTCGTGACCCTCGACGTGATGCTGGCCGCACATGACGAGGCCGCGCTCGAGGCCGTGGCCTCCAGGGGCCTGGTGCGCCGCGCAGCGCGGG
>JBFHFG010000041.1:0-11233 GCA_041583815.1 Halovulum sp. | reverse complement strand
TGGTCTGCTTGGGGTTCAGCGCCGTATCGGCCATCTGATAGATCATCTGCACCTGGCGCAACTGGTCCTTGCTGCGATCCTGGTAGCGCGCGGGCAGGGCGGTACCATCCCAGATGATTTCGCCCTCAAGCGGCGGAAGCAGGCCGGTGATGCACCGTGCCGTGGTCGACTTGCCAGAGCCCGACTCGCCCACCACGGCCACCGTGCGGCCGCGATGGATGTCAAAGCTGACCCCGTCCAGGACCTTGGTGTCGCCATAGGCGGCTGACACGTTTCGCACCGACAACAGTGGCGTCGTGCCCTCGGGCGGGCGCGGCTTCTGTTCGCGCTTGAAGCTGCGTACGGCCCAAAGCGATTTCGTGTATTCCTCTTTCGGAGCCGACAGCATCTCGCGGGTAGGGGCCTCTTCGACTTCGTCGCCGCGCAACAGCACCTTGATGCGGTCGGCCATCTGCGCCACGACGGCAAGGTCGTGGGTGATGTAGAGCGCGGCGGTGTTGAACTGCTCGACGATGTCGCGGATCGCGGCCAGAACCTCGATCTGGGTGGTCACGTCCAACGCGGTCGTCGGTTCGTCAAAGATGATCAGGTCGGGACGGCAGCTCATCGCCATGGCGGTCATGGCCCGCTGCAACTGCCCGCCGGACACCTGGTGCGGATAGCGGAACCCGATTTCCTCGGGATTGGGCAGGCGCAGGCGGCGATAAAGCTCGATCGCGTCGGCCTCGCTTTCCTTGCGGCTCATCTTGCCGTGTAGCACCGGCGCCTCGGTGTGCTGGTCGATCAGCTTGTGCGCGGGATTGAACGAGGCGGCCGCCGATTGCGCCACATCGGCGATGCGGCTGCCCCGCAGCGCCCGTCGCTCGGCCAGGCTGGCCGAAGTCAGGTCCATGCCGTCGAACACCACCTCGCCATCGGAAAACCGGCAACCGTCGCGGGTAAAGCCCATTGCCGCAAGACCGATGGTCGACTTACCCGCACCGGATTCGCCGATCAGGCCCATGACCTCGCCACGGTGCAGTTGCAGATCGACGCCGTGCACGATCTCGAACCACTCGTCATCTGCAAACCCCTCGATCCGAAGGTCGCGGATCTCAAGCAGCAGATCCTTGTTCTTCTTCATGACCTACTCCTTCAACCCCGAGGAAATGTGCAGCATCCAGTCGACCACGAAGTTCACGGCCACGGTCAGCAGCGCGATCGCGGCAGCGGGAATAAGCGGAGTGATCTCGCCAAAGCTGATCAACGTGGCGTTCTCACGCACCATCGACCCCCAGTCCGCCGTCGGCGGCTGGATCCCCAGCCCCAGGAACGACAGTGCCGAGATGGCGAGGAACACGAAACAGAAGCGCAGGCCGAACTCGGCGGCCAACGGCGCCGTGATGTTCGGCAGCACTTCCTTGACGATCACGTACCATGTCCGTTCGCCGCGCAGCCTTGCCGCCTCGATATAGTCCATGACGACGATACCGCCGGCGACGGCGCGGGCCAGGCGGAAGATCAGCGGCGAATAGAGCAGGGCGATCACCAGCGTCAGATTGACGATGCTGGGCCCGACGATGGTCAGCAGCAGCAGCGCGAAGATAAGCTGCGGAATGGCCAGAAGCGTATCGACAATGCGGCCCAGTACCTGGTCGACCCAGCCACCCATGCTGGCCGCGATCAGGCCGGTCAGCGTGCCCACGACGAAGGCGATGGCGGTCGTGACCACGGCGATGCCGACGGTATTGCGCGCACCATAGACCAGTCGGCTGAACAGATCGCGACCCAACTGGTCGCCGCCCAGCAGCATCGCATCGTCGGCAGGCTGGAAGGCGGCGCCCACAATCTCGGCTTCGCCATACGGGGCGATGACCGGTGCGAAAATGGCCGTCACCGCGTAAATGATAATCACCAGCATGCCGAAAACCGCCGTCAGCGGCGCGGTTTTTATCAGCCGCGCCGCAGCCTCGGGCAGCAGATGCACAAGGCTTTCGCGGATGACGTACGAAATGCCAGCGGTCGCCGCCAGCGCGCCGGCGGCGATGCTGATCGTGCGCAGTACCTTCGGGCCGAACATCATTGCCGCAAGCATCGAAATGCAGATCAGCACGAACATCAGCAGCAACGGACCGCGCCGCTGCATCATTCCGGCAACGACGCCGCCCAGGATCAGGACCGCGAAATAGGCGAGGGTGAACCAGGTCATGTTTTCGCCCTCACTTCGGGTGCCGCAGGCGCGGGTTCGACAGGATGGCACCCACGTCCGCGATCAGGTTGAACAGGATGAAAGTCGCCGCGAAGATCAGGCAGCAGGCCTGAACCACGGGGAAATCTCGTTTCGACACGCTGTCGACCAGAAGTTGCCCGACCCCCGGATAGACGAAGACCACCTCGACCAGGACCACGCCGGTGATCAGGTAGGCCAGGTTCAGCGCGACCACGTTGATGATCGGCGCCAGCGCGTTCGGCAGGGCGTGATGCAGGATGACCCGCCGGTTCGGAACCCCTTTCAGTCGTGCCATTTCGATATAGGGGCTGGCCAGCAGGTTGATGATCGCCGCGCGAGTCATCCGCATCATGTATGCCGTCACCACCAGCGCCATGGTCAGGGCGGGCAGGGTGCAGCGATGAATCCGCTCGGCCAGCGGCGTATCTGGTGTCACGTTGGCAATGGCCGGGAACGTGTTGCTCTGGACCGCGAAGAAGACGATCAGCACGTAGCCAAGGAAGAATTCCGGGCTGGAGATCGAAACCAGGCTGAGCGCGTTGGTCACGCGGTCGAAGATCGAGTTGCGCATAAGCGCGGCAAGCACACCCAGCGCGATCGCCAGCGGCACCGAGATCACCGCAGCCATGCCGGCAAGGAAAAGCGTGTTCATGAAGCGGGGGCCAAGTTGTTCCGCCACCGAGCGCTTGTTGGCCAGCGAGGTGCCGAAATCGCCCTGAAGCGCGCCGCCGAGCCACTGGAAGTACCGAACGTACGCAGGTTGATCGAGGCCTAGCTGACGTCGAAGCTCGGCGACCGTTTCCTCGGTGGCTGATTGTCCCAGGATTTGCTGTGCGACATCGCCCGGCAGGAATTCCACGGCGCCAAAGATGATGATCGATACGACCACAAGCGTGCCCAAACCCAGTAGCAGACGCTTTCCGATCAGCGGAAGAACACCATTCATTCGAGCAACTCTCCGTCGGCAGATGTCAAAACGGTCGAAATGACCGGATCGAGCTTTCGGGATCGCCAGCCTAGCCGAAATCTTCGCGTTTAAACAACAGCCAAGCCCGAGAAACCTGTAGGGTGGGCACCGGTACGGTGATCCGTGGGATCATATCGGAATGCCGATAATCATTATTATGTTAAATATGGATACTCCGGAAACGCTGGACGCCGCCCTCCAAACTCAACAACATGGCTGACCATGTCGAGACTCAGTTGCAAGCCGATCCTGATCGCCGGACCGACCGCGTCCGGTAAATCCGCCCTCGCTCTCGGCCTGGCGGATCGTATCGGTGCGACCGTCGTCAATGCCGATGCGCTGCAGGTCTATGACGCGTGGCGCATCCTGACGGCGCGTCCCTCGGCCGAGGAAGAAGCGCGCGCACCGCACGTGCTGTACGGTCACGTGGCGCCTGAAACCGCGTACTCCGTCGGCGCTTGGCTGCGCGAACTCAAACCGTTGGTCGACTCCGGGCAACCGCTGATCATCGTCGGCGGCACAGGCCTGTATCTTTCCGCGCTGACACGCGGCCTGGCGCCGGTCCCGCATACGCCACCAGCGGTTCGCGCCGAGGGCGACAGTATCCGTGCAGAGCACGGGCTGGACGCGTTTCGCGACTATCTGAAGCAACATGACCCGGTGCTGTATGGGCGGCTTGACCTGAACAACGGCATGCGGCTGCAACGCGCGTGGGAAGTTCATCGAGCAACCGGCGTTGCCTTGTCCGAATGGCAAAAGAAGACGCCTGAACCTATGATTTCAAAGACAAATGCCGTGACGCTGAAGCTGGAAAGCGACGCGGATTGGCTGGCGTCCAGGATCGAACAGCGCTTCGATGCCATGATAAAGGGCGGCGCGCTGAACGAGGTCGAGGCCGCGCAGAACTGGTGGGATCAGGGTCTTCCGGCCTCGCGCGCGCTGGGCGCACCGGAACTGATGGCGCATGTCCAAGGCGAACTGACCCTGCGCGAAGCCGTCGAACGCGGGGTCGTCGCGACGCGTCAATACGCCAAACGGCAACGCACTTGGTTTCGTTCGAACATGAACGACTGGTATGCGGTCGACGCCTGTTCCGCAGGCGACGACCGCACAATCAATCACATCATATCAATGCTTTAGAATAGCTGGCTAAACTGATCTCTTTGCCGTTCGGTCCATTGAACCGACAGTGCGAAACCAGTTTCGTCCTGCTTCTCCTCCTGAACCACATCCTGCTGATGCAGCCACGCACGCGCCCTGCCCTGTGCGAAATCCAGGTGTAGTTCGGCCTCGACGACCGGTTCGCCCAGCACGTCGTCGATGGCTGCCACCAGCCGGTCGATTCCTTCGCCGGTCTGCGCGGAGAGTGTCACGCGTCGCGCTTGCCGGTCTGCCTGACGATCGACCCGCGCGCGTGCCTCGTCGTCCAGCAGATCGACTTTGTTCAGCACCTCGATGATATTCTCCTGCCGCGCCTCGTCGATGCCCAGGTCGCGCAGGATCGCATAGACATCTTGCGCCTGCTCCTCCGTCTCGGGATGCGCGATGTCGCGCACGTGGAGGATCAGGTCCGCATCCAGCACTTCCTCCAGCGTGGCGCGGAAGGCCGCAACCAGCTGCGTCGGCAGGTCGGATATGAACCCCACGGTATCGGACATGATCACCCGTCGGCCCCCCGGCAGGGTGATACCGCGCATGGTCGGGTCCAGCGTCGCGAACAACATGTCCTGGGCCAGCGCCCCTGCCCCGGTCAACCTGTTGAACAACGTGGATTTTCCGGCGTTGGTATAGCCGACAAGCGCGATGACCGGAAACGGCACCTTCTTGCGGCCCGCGCGGTGCAGCGTGCGGGTCTTGACCACCTTGGCAAGCTGCTTGCGGATCTGGATGATACGCTCGCTGAGTGCGCGGCGGTCAGCCTCGATCTGGGTTTCACCGGGGCCACCGACGAAACCCAGGGCGCCGCGCTGACGCTCCAGGTGGGTCCAGCTGCGCACCAGGCGGGTCTTCTGGTACTCCAAGTGCGCCAGGTCGACCTGCAGCACACCTTCTCGGGTCTGTGCGCGCTCGCCGAAGATTTCCAGAATCAAACCGGTGCGGTCCAGGATCTTGACCTTCCAGGCCCGTTCCAGGTTGCGCTGCTGCACGGGCGAGACAGGGCCGTCGACGACGACCAGGTCAATTTCCTGTGCCTTGCAGCTTTCCGCCAGTTCATCGACCTTGCCCGGCCCGAACAATGTGCCGGCACGCGGCCGCGGAACGGGAACGACCATCGCATCGACGAGCTCAAGCTCGTCGAGCGCTTCCGTCAGGCTGACTGCCTCTTCCAGGGCGCGCTGGGGGGCGCGACGCGTCTGTGTGCCGGTCAGGTGCGGGTGCAGAACGCGTGTGCGCACTCAGGCCCCGTTACCTTCGCCCTCGTAGAGCTGTACAGGCTGCGACGGCATGATCGTCGAAATCGCGTGCTTGTAGACCAACTGGGACTGGCCATCGCGGCGCAGCAGGACACAGAAGTTGTCGAACCAGGTGATCACACCCTGCAGTTTTACCCCGTTGACCAGGAAGATCGTGACAGGAATCTTCGCCTTTCGGATACTGTTGAGGAAGGCATCCTGAAGGTTCTGTTTGTCGGCAGCCATTTTTTTAAGCCTTGTTTCTGCTTTGCTCGTGAAATGAGCATTATCGTTGTGTAACGCCTAGGTATGGGGATTTCGGCACGGATTTCCAGAGGCAAAGGCCACAATTTCGGTGCGCTGCAGCAAATCCCCCTCACCGTTGCCAGAAATCAGGGTTCAGCAGCGACACGAAAACCAGCACCTCCACCCGGCCGAACACCATCGCGATACACAGCACCGCGCGCGATGCCGCGTCCAGCGAGGTATAGGTGAAATCGGGGTTCAGAAGCTGCGCCGCGGGCCCGGTGTTGCTGAGCGCGGCGACCGAAAGTGACAGCGCATCCTCGAAGGTCTGGCCCAGGGCGGTGAGAACCAGAAGCAACAGGCTCATGCCCAGCAGGAACAGCATCAGGAAGACCCAGGCGATCAACGCGCCCTCGCGGCGCACCCGCCGCGCGGTGATCCCCGACCCGCCGACCGAGTTCGGGTGAATCAGGCGCTGCATCTCGCGTACGCCGTGCTTGTAAAGCGCATAGACCCGCAGCAGCTTGACCCCACCGGCCGTGGTGGCGACGCCGCCGCCGACCATGCACAGCAGCAGCAGGATCAGGCCAGGCGTCTCGAGGCCCGACCAGTCGCGCGCCTCGGCCCAGTCGCGGCTTTCGAACCCCGTCGTCGTCAGGAACGACAGAACATTGAACAGCCCGCCCCACAGCGCCACGGCCGCAGCCTGCAGATCGCCCTGTTCCTCGACATCCACAGCACCGAAGAAATGCCGCGCGAACAGCAGCCCCGAGATCGACAGCACGATTACCGCCGCCAGCCGGTTCTCGGGGTCGCGGAACGGCCCCCGTCCGGATTCCGATCGCGAAAGCTGGATCGAGTTGCGGCTGAGGGCCAGCAGCAGAAACAGGAAGATCATCGCTTCGCCGACATAACCGGAATGTGCCTCGGACAGGCTTTTCAGGGGTGTGATCGCGCTGGTGGACAGGACCGACATCGCGTGGCTGAGCGCGACCAGAAGCCGCTCGCCCGACAGCAGCAGCGCAAAGGCCAGGATGGCCGTCAGGGTCGCATAGACCGGGCCGATGCTGCGCGCATGGTGCCATAGGCGAACGCCCGCGCCGCTTCCGCCACCAAGCGACTGCCGGCGCAGGCTGCGGCCGGGCGCGATGGCAGCCTCGATCTCGAAGCCGCCCAGTTGCATCGGCTCCAGGATCGCGACGGCGACCACCAGGATCAGCAACCCCCCGGCCCAACCACAGATCGCACGCCACAGGTGCACGGCATCTGGAACATTGGCGACATCCGACAGGATGCTGGCGCCGGTCGTCGTCAGGCAGGACATCATCTCGAAATAGGCCTGCCCGAACGTAATCGAGGGCACCAGGTAGTTCACCGGCGCGGCCATCACGGCGGGCAGCAGTGCATAGGCCACCAGCAGCCGCACCAGCATCGTCGTCGACGACACCAATGCGCCCTTGAGGGACAACGCCAGCCCGACCATCACCGCGACGACGCCGAAAAAGGCGCTGTGATAGAAGAACGCCCGCGCCGACGCCCAATCCTCCAGCCACACCGAATGCAGCAGCGGCGCCAGCATCAGGACGCAGGCGATCAGGACGAAGTTGACCGTCGCCGGAAAACGGGAAAGGGCGTTCAGCACGACACCCCCGTCAGAAATAGTCCAGGCTGACCTGGAACAGGCGCTCGACTTCGGCCACGTCCTTGGCCAGCGCGAAGACGGCGACGGTGTCGCCTTCCTCGATCAGCGTGTTGCCGCGGGGCAGCACAAGCTTTCCGCGCTTCTGCACCGCGCCGATCAACGCGCCTTCGGGCCAGTCGATGTCGCGGATCTGTTTGCCCGATATCGGCGAGGTGCCAAGCACCATCGCCTCGATCACCTCGGCCTCGGCGTCACCGACCGAATAGACCGCCTGGATCCGCCCATGCCGGATGTGGCGCAGGATCGAACTGACGGTCGTGGCCCGCGGGTTGATGAACGCGTCGATGTTCAGCGGCCGTTTCAGCGATGCCAGCGTCGGGTCGTTCGTCAGCGAGATCGCCAGCGGACAGCCTTCGGTCTTGGCGCGCACGCAGGTCAGAAGGTTGGTCTTGTCGTCATCGGTCAGCGCCAGAAGCGCGTCGGCCTGCTGCAGGTTCGCCTCGTCCAGCATGGACAGGTCCAGCCCGTCGCCGTGCAGCACAACGGTCCGGTTCAGCGCGTCGGCGGTGGCCTCGGCCACGTCGCGGTCCAGTTCGATCAGCTTGACGCGGCGCTTGGTCGGCGCCGCCTCCAGCGCCTGGGCGACGGCAAGGCCCACGTTGCCGCCACCGATGATGATGATCCGCTCGGACTTGCGATTGCGCTTACCGAAAATCTCCATCGTGCGTTCGACGTCCTCGGTGGCAGCGAACACGTAGATCTCGTCGCCCGCGTAGAGCTGGTCCGAGGGTTCGGGGGCGAAAAGGGTCTCCTCGCGCCGGATGCCAACAACAACCGCACGCAGGGTCGAGAACAGCTCGGACAATTGCCGCAACGGGGTGTTCACCACCGCGCAGTCCGGCTCGATGCTCAACCCGATCAGCTGTGCAGCGCCGTTCAGGAAGCTTTCGGTGTCGAAGGCGGCCGGCGCGGCCAGCCGGCGCAGCGCGGCCTCGGCCACTTCCTGTTCGGGGCTGATGACCACGTCGATCGGCAGGTGGTCGCGGCGATAAAGGTCGGAATAAATCGCGTCGAGATAGGATTTCGATCGCAGTCGCGCGACCTTGCGCGGCACCGAGAAGATCGAGTGCGCGACCTGGCAGGTGACCATATTCACCTCGTCCGACTGGGTCGCGGCGATCAGCATCTCGGCATCGCGTGCGCCCGCCCGCTCAAGGACGTCGGGGTGCGAGGCGAAGCCGGTGACGCCCTGCACGTCCAGTCGGTCGATCAGCCGGCGCACAAGCACGTCGTTCTGATCAACGACTGTCACGTCGTTGTCTTCCTTGGCCAGATGTCGCGCCAGCTGGCCGCCGACCTGGCCGGCGCCGCAGATGATGACCTTCATGAAAGGGCTTTCACAGGCTGTTGTCGATTTCCGCCGTATCGGCGATCCGCGCGCCACCGCGCGCCGTCGTGATGACGTTCAGCGATTTCAGCTTCCGGTGCAAGGCAGACCGCTCCATTCCCACGAAACTGGCGGTCCTCGAGATATTTCCGCCGAACCTGTTGATCTGCGCCACGAGGTATTCACGCTCGAACTGCTCGCGCGCCTCACGCAGGGGCATGCCCGCGAACATTGCCGAGATCAACGATCCTGCCCCGTCACCGGCAGCGGCAGCGTTTTCCGACGGAAACTCGCTGGGGTCGATCGGGCCGTTGTCCGGACCAAGGATCAGAACCCGCTCGATCACGTTCTTCAGCTGCCGGATATTGCCCGGCCAGGACATCGTCTGCAGATGTGCCTCGGCCTCGGCCGAGAGGTCGCGCAACGGCAGGCCCTGGGCAGCATTCAGATCTGAAATGAAATACCGCGCCAGTTCGGGAATGTCGTCTCGCCGCGCATCCAGGCCCGGCACCTCGATCGGAACCACGTTGAGCCGATGGTACAGTTCCTCGCGGAACGTGCCCATGGTGATCAGCGATTTCAGGTCCTTGTTGGTGGCCGAGATCACCCGCACGTCGACGCGCACGATGTCCGACCCCCCTGCCCGCTGGAAGCTCTGGTCGACAAGCACCCGCAGGATCTTGGATTGGGTGCCCAGCGGCATGTCGGCGATCTCGTCCAGGAACAGGACACCGCCATGGGCCTGCTCGAACAGGCCGGGCTCGTGTCCACGCTCGGTCGAGTTGCGGCCGAACAGCACTTCCTCCATCCGCTCGGGCTCGATCGAGGCGGACGAGGCAACCACGAATGGTCCCTTGGCGCGATCGGACTTCTGGTGGATGTAGCGCGCCGCGACTTCCTTGCCGCATCCCGCGGGGCCGGTCAGCATCACGCGCCCATTGCCGCGCGCCACCTTTTCCAACTGGCTTTTCAGCGCCCGGAAGGCCGCCGAGTTGCCCAGCATTTCCTGCGCGGCAACCTCACGGGTGCGCAGTTCGGCATTCTCGCGGCGCAGTCGGCTGGTTTCGATCGCGCGGGTGATGACGACCATCAGCTGATCGATGTTGAACGGCTTCTCGATGAAGTCGTAGGCGCCCTGCTTCACGGCGGCGACCGCGATCTCGATGTTGCCATGCCCCGAGATGATGACCACCGGAATCGACGGATTGTCCCGACGCACGGATTTCAGGATGTCGATGCCGTCGTGCTTGCTGTCCTTCAGCCAGATGTCGAGGATCACAAGGTCGGGCGGTTCGCGGTTGATCTCGGCATAGGCGCTGTCGCTGTCCCAGGCCAGGCGCACCGTATGCCCTTCGTCTTCGAGAATGTCGCCGACCAGTTCGCGGATATCGCGCTCGTCGTCCACGACCAGAATGTCACCCCTCGCCATTCACCCCCATCCGAAATTCGGTTCTCACTAATCCTCGACCCGTCATGCTCAGGCCACCTCGGCCTGGCTGGGCACCACGCCGTCCTGCCCGATCGGCAGCAGGATCCGCGCCTCGGCGCCGTGGTGGTCGTCTTCGCCGAAGGCCGGTGCATCCATCAGTTCCAGCCGGCCAGCGTGTTCCTCGATAATCTTCCTCACGATCGACAGCCCCAGTCCGGTACCCTTCGACTTGTGTGTCACGTAAGGTTCGAACAGGCGTGAACGCTGCGCGGGCAAGCCGATCCCGTTATCCTGTATCTGGATCAGCAGCGCACCGTAAGTGTCAGTCACTATCACGCGGATCTCGGGCTTGAAATCCGCGGGTGATTGTTTTTCCACATATTCGTCAATAGCTTCACAGGCGTTCTTGAGAAGGTTCGTCAAGGCCTGATTGATCATCGTCTCGTCAATGCTGGCCTCGATCGGGGTATCGGGCGCCTCCAGCACGAAGCGCACGTCCTGGCGCGCCCCCTCTTGCAGCAGAACGGCGTCGCGGATCACGTGCATCAGGTCGGCACGGCGGCGTTCCGGCGCGGGCATCCGGGCGAATTTCGAGAACTCGTCTACGATCCGGCGCAGGTCGTTGGTCTGGCGGATGATGACGTCGGAGTACTGCTCCAGCGTTTCGCGGTCCTCGCCGACCTTGGGGCCAAACTTGCGCCGCAGGCGTTCGGCCGACAGCTGGATCGGGGTCAGCGGGTTCTTGATCTCGTGCGCGATGCGTCGGGCGACATCGCCCCATGCCGCCATGCGCTGGGCAGACACCAGGTCGGACACGTCGTCGAATGTCACGACGTAGCCTTCGACCTGACCATCGGCCCCGGCGCGGGTGGACATGCGCACCAGCAACGTCGCCTCGCCGCCCGTGCGCATCATCCGGATCTCGGCCTGGGCCACCGCGCCGATTTCCTTGTCGAGCCG
>JBFHFG010000040.1:0-11389 GCA_041583815.1 Halovulum sp. | reverse complement strand
GTCGACGAGGCGCGATAGACCGCGGGCATCATCACCGCCAGCGACAGGCCGGCGGCGGTGATGAACAGGAACACCACCAGGAAATAGGGCAGGCGGCGCACGAAGACCTGCAGGTAGAACTTGATGTCGGTCATGTTCATAGCCGCAACCTCCCACGCGACCGCGCGGCCTTGGCCGAGGTCTTCAGCGGCGCGAACGAACCGTTGACATTGCGGTCCTCGACCACGGTCTCGATCATGTTGCGGTCGACCCGGTAGACGCCTTCGCCGAAGGCATAGAGCAGCGCGTAGTCGCACAGCTGGTTGATCAGCCGGGGCACGCCGCCGGTGGCCTCGTGGATCGCCGCCGCCGCGTCCTCGGTGAAGACGCTGCGGGTCGCGCCCGAGGTCAGCATGCGGAAATCGATGTACTCGCGCACCGCCAGTTTCGACATCGAGCTCAGGTGGAAATCGGACGAGACCCGCTGCGCGAACTGCACCAGCTTGGGGCTGGCCAGTTTCTCGCGCAGCTCGGGCTGGCCGACCAGGATCAGCTGCACCAGCTCGTCCTCGTCGGCGTTGATGTTCGAGAACATGCGGAGTTCCTCCAGCGTGTTCTCGGCCAGGTTCTGCGCCTCGTCGAAGATCAGGATCGTGCGCCGCCCGGCGTTGTACTCGTCGATCAGGTAGGCCTGGAACCGGCTGAACAGCGAGACATAGGACGCATCCTCGGGCGCGTGCTGGCCGAGCGCCAGAAGCACCCATTGCAGCAGCTCGCCCCGGTCGCCATGCGCGTTCGAGACCAGGCCGACGGTGATGTCGTCTTCCAGGTTGCGCAGCAGGTGCCGCACCAGCGTGGTCTTGCCGGCGCCGATCTCGCCGGTGATGACGGTGATCGGCGCATTGGTCATCACGCCGTATTCCAGCATCGCATAGGCCTTCTTGTGCTGCGCCGACCAGAACAGGAAGTCCGGGTCGGGCTGCAGCGTGAAGGGCCTGCGCGTCAGGCCGAAATACTCGGTGTAAATGTCCAGCCTCCCCGCCTTGCGGGCGGTTTGGGCGGACCCACTCTTGTCGAACCCCACTCTTTACTCCTGCATGCCGCGGCCGTCCGTCCCCGCCCGACGCCCGCGTCCCCAAAAATTACCTTACAGCCATAACACCACGACAGGTAGCAGGAGTCTTCCCCCAAGGCCGGCCCTGCACCCTCGCATGTTAGGATTTTCACATCCACATCGACGCGCAATGACTAAATTAAGCCTCAATTTAGGCATAAATGCGGATTTGTTGTTGAATGAATCGCCCGGCTGACGGAAAATCGGCGCCGGGTCAGGGGGTAGTAACTGAATCTCAGGTGCGCCGATTGGGGAATTAGCGTCCTGTATTCAAAAATCGCTATGTATGCGATTCGTGTAACGTGACTCAGTACTTGGTTTGGTAGTGTGTGGGGGCAAGGTAAATGGTTGGGGCTACAGACAGCCTCGCTCCGCTTAAAAGCGGACGTGAGGACCGTTCGAGCGTGGGGTTGTACTCTCACTTCGGAAAAAGAATTCTCGACATCGTTCTGGTTCTACTGGCGGCACCGATAGTCCTGCCCGTGATCGCGGCGCTTGCGCTGTGGATCCGGCTGCAGGGATACGCGCCGTTCTATGTCCAGGACCGGGTCGGCAAGGGGGGGCGCACCTTCCGCCTGTGGAAACTGCAGACGATGGTGCCCGACGCCGAGGCTGCGCTCGAGGCCTATCTGGCCGCGAATCCCGAGGCCCGGCGCGAATGGGACACCCGTCAGAAACTGGCGCATGATCCGCGGATCCTGCCCTGCGGGCATTTTCTGCGTGCCTCGTCGCTGGACGAATTGCCGCAGCTGTGGAACGTCCTGATCGGCGACATGAGCCTGATCGGGCCGCGGCCGATGATGCCGTCGCAGGTGCGGCTGTATCCGGGCCGGGCCTATTACGCGCTGCGCCCGGGCATCAGCGGGCTGTGGCAGGTCTCGCAGCGGAACGAATGCTCGTTCGAGGGCCGTGCGGCCTATGACACCGAGTATTTCCGCCGCATCTCGCTGGCCACCGACCTGGGCGTGCTGCTGCGCACGGTCTCGGTGGTGCTGCGCCGGACCGGGGCCTGACCCCGATCCGGATGCTGATCCCGATGCGGGGCAGGCGTGCCGGAACCAGAAGAAGAATCGAAGACCCACCATGTTCCGACCCCACCTGAGGCTGCTTGCCCTGATGACATTGTGCCTGGCCCTTCTGGCCGGGTGCGAGTCCGCCGAGGAGCGCGCCGCGCGCCATGCCGAACGCGGCATCGCGCTGATGGCGTCCGAGGATCCGGACCGCGCGATCCTGGAATTCCGCAGCGCGCTGCGCCTGGACGACGAGAATGTCGAGGCGCGGCTGGGCTATGCCCGGGCGCTGGACAGCCTGGGCCGCCCGCGCGAGGCTGCCGTTCAGTACCTGGCACTGCTCGACATCGACGCCGAGCATGCCGTGGCGCACCGCGAGCTGGCGCTGCTGGCGCTGCGGATGGGCGATCTCGATGCGCTGCGCACCCATGGCGCGCGCGCCGTCGCGCTGGCCCCCGACGATATCGACGCCCGCGCCCTGGACGCCTCGGTGGCGCTGGTCGAGGGCGAATTCGCCCGCGCCCGCAAGGCCGCCCGCGACGTGCTGGCGGACGCCCCCGGCCACGTGCTGGCGCACCGGGTGCTGATCCTCGACGCGTTGCGCACCGCCGACACCGAGCTGGCCGAAACCCTGGTCGACCGGGCGCTGGCCGCGGGCAATGCCGACGACCGCAACCTGAACCAGCTGAAGCTGGTCGTGGCCGGCGCCCGCGAGGACGCCGGCGCGGTCGAGACGCAGCTGGCCGCCATGGCGCGGCTGTTTCCCGACGATCCCGAGGTGATGCGCCGCCAGGTGGGCTGGCACCTGGCCCGCAACGAGACCGACAAGGCCGAGGCCGCGTTGCGCGCCTTTGCCGGGCGCACCGGCAGCGGCGCCGGACACGACACCGACGCCGCGCTGGCGCTGATCTCGTTCCTGGAACGGCATCGCGGCCCCGACCAGGCCCGGGCCGAGGCCGATCGCCTGGCCACGCAGGCCGCCGCCGAAGGCGACGCGGTCGCCCGGCACGTCTATGCCCGCGCCGGGGCCGAGGTGGCCTTCCGCGCCGGGGACACCGCCCCCGCCCTCGCCCTGATGCAGGACCTGGCCGCCGATCCGCTTCCCGCGCCCGGCGCCGATGCCCCGCTGGAGGACGAGGCGCTGAGCAGCCGCGCCGTGCTGGCCGGAATGCTGGGCGAGACCGGCCACCCCGAGGACGCCGCCGCGCTGGTCGATACCGTCCTGCAGCGCGACAAGACCTTCGCCCCGGCGCTGAAGCTGCGCGCCGCGATGGCGCTGGAACGGGGCGACACCGCCTCGGCCATCTCGGACCTGCGCACCGCGCTGGACCAGGCCCCCGAGGACAGCACCCTGCTGCTGCTGCTGGGCCAGGCCCACCTGCGTGACGGCGCCTGGGAACTGGCGGGCGAGCGGCTGGCGCTGGCCGCCGAGGTCTCGGGCCACGGCGAGACCGAGACCCTGGCCCATGCCGCCTTCCTGTCCGCCGCCGGGCAGACCACGCTGGCCGCCGAAACCCTGGAACGTGCGCTCGAAACCGCGCCCGACAGCGCCCCGCTGCTGGCCGCGCTGGCCCGCGCGCGCTTTGCCGCCGGGCAATACGCCGCCGCTGAAACCGCAACCGCGGCGCTGAACCGGCTGGACACGCCCGCCGCCCGCGCCGAGGCCACGCGACTGAGCTTTGCCGCGGTGCGCCGCCTGGGCGACACCGCGACCGCGCTCGACCGGCTCGAGGCGCTGGCCGGGCGCGACGGGCTGGACCGCGACGCCGTCACCGCGGAACGGGTGCGGCTGCTGCTGCGCGAAGACCGTTTCGACGAGGCCGCCGAGGCCGCCCGCGCCCTGTCCGGCGCTGAAACCGGGGACCTGCCCGCGCGCATGCTGCAGGCCGGGGTCGACGCCGCCGCCGGGCGGATCGAGGCCGCCGAGGAAGGCTATCGCGGCGTGATCCGGGACCATCCGACCCACGGCCCCGCCTACCTGGCGCTGCACGCGCTGCTGCTGGCCGACGGGCGCGACGATGCGGCCGAGGCGTTCCTGGACGAGGCCATCGAACGCTCGGGCGGCGACCCGGTGTTCCTGGGACTGAAGGCGCGCCAGCTCGAGGCCCGGGGCGATGCCGCCGGGGCGATCGCGATCCACGAACAGCTGCACGCCCGCGCGCCGGACGATCCGGTGGCGGCCAACAACCTGGCCGCGCTGCTGGCCGAACATGGCGACGGCGCGGCCGACCTGGCGCGGGCGCAGACCGTCGCCCGCGGCCTGCGCGGCAGCCGCATTCCGCATTTCCGCGACACCTACGGCTGGATCCTGGCCCGGCGCGGCGACCCGGTCGCGGCGCTGGCCTACCTGGAGCCGGCGGCCCGCGACCTGCCCGAAAACCCGCTGGTGCAGGCGCACCTGGGCCTGGCCTATGACGCCGCCGGCCGTGCCGCCGACGCCGCCCGCACGCTGGAACAGGCGGTCCGCCTGGCCGAGGGCCTGCCGCCCGCCCCCGACCTGGACCGGGCGCGCAAACGTCTTGCCGAACTCACATCCAACGGACATTGAAGCAGGGATGACCGGATCGGGGGGCCACCTTTCCCCCCGGCCCCCCCGCGCGGAGGAATTTGCATGAAGGTTACCGTTTTCGGCACCGGCTACGTCGGCCTGGTACAGGGCGCGGCCCTGGCCGAGGTCGGCCACGAGGTCTGCTGCATCGACATCGACCCGGCCAAGGTCGCCGCGCTGGAAGAAGGCGTGATCCCGATCTACGAGCCAGGCCTGGACCGGCTGGTGCAGGAAAACACCGCCGCCGGGCGGCTGAGCTTTTCCACCGATCCGGCGCATGGCGTGGCGCATGGCCGGGTGATCTTCATCGCCGTGGGCACGCCCCCGGGCCCCGACGGCGGCGCCGACCTGAGCCATGTGCTGGCGGTGGCGCAGACCGTGGGCGAGACGATGGAAGCGCCCCGGCTGGTGATCAACAAGTCCACCGTGCCCGTCGGCACCGAAGGCGCGGTCCGCGCCCGCATCGGCGAGGCGCTGGCCGCCCGCGACCGGTCCGACCTGGATTTCGACGTGGTCTCGAACCCCGAGTTCCTGAAGGAAGGCTCGGCGGTGGCGGACTGCATGCGCCCCGACCGGATCATCGTCGGCGTCACCCGCAAGGACAGCGAGGCGCTGCTGCGCGAACTGTTCGCGCCGTTCAACCGCAACCGCGAGAAGATGATCGTCATGGACCCGCGGTCGGCCGAGCTGACCAAGTACGCGGCGAACTGCATGCTGGCGACCAAGATCAGCTTCATGAACGAGATCGCCGCCATCGCAGACAGCCTGGACTGCGATATCGAGGCGGTCCGCCAGGGCATCGGCTCGGACCCGCGCATCGGCTATCACTTCATCTACGCCGGCGCGGGCTATGGCGGGTCGTGCTTTCCCAAGGACGTGAAGGCGCTGATCCACACCGCGCGCGCCGCCGGCTGCGAGCCGCACGTGCTGCGCGCGGTCGAGGACCGCAACGCCGACGCCAAGACGCTGCTGGTCGACAAGATCCGCGCGCATTACGGCGCCGACGGGTTGAAGGGCAAGGTCTTCGCGCTGTGGGGGCTGGCGTTCAAGCCCAACACCGACGACATGCGCGAAGCCTCGAGCCGGGTGCTGATGGAGGCCCTGTGGGAGGCCGGCGCCACGGTGCAGGCCTATGACCCGCAGGCGATGGAGGAAACCCAGAAGATCTATGGCACCCGCCCGGACCTGCGCCTGTGCGGCACCAAGGAGGCCGCGCTGGCGGGCGCCGACGCGTTGGTGGTGATGACCGAATGGCGGGTGTTCCAGTCGCCCGATTTCGAGGCTATCCGCGACACCCTGGCCGCGCCGGTGCTGTTCGACGGCCGCAACCTCTATGACCCGGAACGGATGCGCGACTACGGGTTCACCCATTACGGAATCGGTCGCGGCGCACGCCCGGCGAAATGATCCCGGCCCGCACCTGAATCGGGACCTGAATCTGATCAGGACCGCGTTCGGACCCGGCAGAGGTTGTCAGAAAAAATTTCCGGGGAAGTTGCAAATCCGCACAGGATTTCCCGTCCCCGGAAGCGTTCTTTAAATGCCTTTGTTTTCAGTGGCTTGTCAGGCAGAAAACCCCGCAGAAAAGGGTTCCGGAAACATATTCAAACTATTGAAGTCAAAGCGGAAATAATTGTCGTGCGAGATCTTTCGCGTTATTCTCGCGCGCATGGGGCCGGCGAGATGCCGGAGTGTAGGAGGTGCAAGTGTTCAAGAAATTGCTCGCCGCAGGCGTGGGGCTGTTCGCGGCCATGGCCGTCACAGGCGCCAGCGCGGCTACTTTTGATTTTTATGGATCCAATCCCTGGGACGGTCGGTCCCCCATCGGAATCGCGAAAAGCTTTTCGCTGTCCGACGACGGGATCGGGCTGGAAGTTTCCGCCGCCCAGATCACGCGCAGTGGCGTGTCCAAGTCCGGCGCCATCGTCTGGAGCCGCTATCACGGCATCGGCGTCCAGAGCCAGCTGATTGATCGTCCCACCATCGACGGTTTCAACGGCAACGACCTGGCGCTGCTTTCGTTCTCGGAAGAGGTCAGCCTCGACAAGATCGTGTTCGGCCATGCCGACCGGCATGACGACTTCGTGCTGGGCGCCGGGACCGACAGCCTGTCGAAGGTCGGCTCGTTCTCCGCTCTCGGCGACGGGTTCGGCAAGGTAATGCTCAGCTCGCTGCTGGGTGGTCCGCTTCTGGGCAACCTGTTCGGCATCGGCGCGATGGGGGCTGGCGACAGCTTCTTCATCAAGTCGATCACGGTTTCGGCCGTGTCGGAAGCGCCGCTTCCGGCCTCGCTGCTGCTGCTGGGCACCGCGCTCGGCGGGCTTGGCCTGATGCGCCGCCGCCGGAACGTCGCGCAGACCGGCGCGATCGCCGCCTGATCCGGGCGCGCCACGGCGCGCCCCCGACAAGACCCTTTCGGCAGCGCCGTCATCCCCGGATGGCGGCGCTGCGTCGTTGAAGGATCCCGGATGTCCCAGCACGGTTCGACACTGACCGGCCGCCTTGGCCCGCTGCCCGTGGGGGCGGTGTGGTTCGCGTTGCTGATCCTGGCCTCGCTGCCGGTGTTCGGCCTGGCATTGGCCGCGCTGGCCGAGGCCTGGTCCCGGCCCGAGTACAGCCACGGGCCGCTGATCCCGGTGATCTCGCTCTACCTGTTCCTGCGCGAGCGGAAACTGCGCGCCGCACACCCGTTGCCGCCTGCCCCCGGCCGCACCCGGCGCTGGCCGGGGCTGGCGATCATCGTGGCGGCGCTGGCGCTGGCCGCGCTGGGGAACGCGGCGCAGGTGCCCGACATCGCCGCCTATGCGCTGATCGTGTGGATCGGTGGCGTGGTCGTCACCGTGCTGGGCTGGCGCGAGGGGCGCACCCACTGGGCGCCGGTGCTGCACCTGGTGTTCATGCTGCCGCTGCCGCAGATGCTGTACTGGAAACTGTCTATCTTCCTGCAGGGGATCTCGTCGGTGATCGGGGTCTGGATCATCCAGGCCTTCGGCGTGCCGGTCTTCCTGGAAGGCCACATCATCGACCTGGGCATCCTGAAGCTGCAGGTGGCCGAGGCCTGTTCCGGCCTGCGCTACCTGTTCCCGATCCTGTCCTTCACCTATGTCGTCTCGATCCTCTACCGCGGGCCGATGTGGCACAAGGCGGTGCTGCTGATCTCGGCGGCGCCGATCGCGGTGCTGATGAACGCGGTGCGGATCGGCGTGATCGGCGTGCTGGTGGACCTCTACGGTCCCGGCATGGCCGAAGGCTTCCTGCATGCGTTCGAGGGCTGGGCCGTGTTCGGCACCTGCCTGCTGGTGCTGTTCGCCCTGGCCGCCGGGCTGGCGCGGCTGCACGATCCGCGCCGGTCCTTCCTGTCGGCGCTGGACCTGGAAACCGCGGGCCTGGGCCGGCAGTTGGCCGGGGTGACGCGGCTGCCCGCCTCGGGCGCGCTGGTGGCGGCGGTGCTGATCACCTGTGCGGCGGGCGCGGCGCACCTGGCGCGGCCGCAGATCACGCCCGCGCCGATCGCGCGCGAGACCTTTGCGCTGTATCCGCGCGCCCTGGGGGAATGGTCGGGCCGGCCCCGCGCCCTGGACCCGGGGATCGCGGCCAGCCTGGGCGCCGACGACACGCTGGCGATGATCTACGAGGCCCCCGGCATGGCGGCCCCGGTCGACCTGTTCTCGGCCTGGTACCGCAAGCAGACCGATGGCCAGGGCCTGCATTCACCCGAGGTCTGCCTGCCCACCGGCGACTGGGAAATCGCCGCCCTGGCCGAGCATCGGGTGCAGATCCCCGGCGCGGGCGCGCAGGATGGCGTGCCGCGCTCGTTCACCGTCAACCGCGCGGTGATCCAGAAGGGCGTGGTCAAGCAACTGGTCTATTACTGGTTCGAGCAGCGCGGCCGGCAGATGACCGACGATGTCGCCGCCAAGGGCCTGGCGATCTGGGACAGCCTGACCATCGGGCGCTCGGACGGGGCGCTGATGCGGGTGATCACACCGCTGGTCCCGGGCGAGGACCCGGCGCAGGCCGACGCCCGGCTGACCGCCTTCCTGGCCCGCGCGCTGGTGCCGATGCCGCGCCATGTTCCGGGGCGGATCGACGACTAGGCGGGGTCAGCCCGCCAGCCCGGCCACCTCTTCGGCGATCGACAGCGCACTGGTCAGGCCCGGCGACTCGATGCCGTAAAGCGCGACCCAGCCGGGCACACCATGGGCCGCGCGGCCCTGGATCATGAAATCCGTCGCCGCGCCGCCCGGACCGTCGGTCTTGGGACGGATCCCGGCATAGGCCGGTTGCAGCGCGCCGTCGGGCAGGTCGGGCCAGTAACGGCGGATCGCGTCGTAGAACCGGATCCCGCGCGCCGGATCGACGGTATAGTCGATCGCGTCCACCCATTCGACATCGGGGCCAAACTTGCCCCGGCCCGCCAGGTCCACGGTATAGTGACAGCCCAGGCCCCCCGGCTCGGGCACCGGGTAGACCGGGCGCGAGAACGGCTGTTTCCCGGTCAGCGTGAAATAGACCCCGCGCGCGAAATGGCGCGGCGGAATGCTGGGGGCCGGAATGCCCGTGATCGACTGCGCCACCGGCTGCGCCCACAGCCCGGCGGCGTTGACGACCGTCGCCGCACAGACCGTCACCGGATCGGCGCCGCCGACATGCAGCACGATGCCGTCATCCGTGACCGCGCCACCCTCGACGGGGCTGGACAGCGCCAGCATCGCGCCGGCCTGTTCCGCATCGCCCAGCAGCGCCAGCATCAGCCCGTGCGAATCCACCAACCCGGTCGAGGGCGACAGGATCGCGTCGGTGCAGGACACCTCGGGTTCCAGCGCGCGGGCCTCGGCCGCGCCGATGCGCTGCAGGTCCTCGACCCCCGCGCCGCGCGCGGCGGCGGCGATCCGGTCCAGATCGGCGTGCTGTGCTGCGTCGCTGGCCACGATGATCTTGCCGCAATTCCGGTGCGCCACCCCGTGCGCGGCGCAGAAGTCGTACAGCATCGCCTTGCCCCGCGCGCAGTGCCGCGCCTTGGCGCTGCCCTTGGGATAATAGATCCCGGCATGGATGATCTCGGAATTGCGGGCGCTGGTCTCGGTCCCGAAGGCGTTCGCCGCCTCGAGGATCACCACCTCGCGGCCCTGAAGCGCCAGCGCGCGCGCACAGGCAAGGCCGACCACGCCCGCACCGATCACCACTGCATCCAGACGGTCCATCGCCTACACCCGCTGCTCGACCAGCCGGACCAGGTACTGCCCGTACTCGGTCTTGAGGAAGGGTTTCGCCAGCGCCCGCAGCGCGTCCGCATCGATCCAGCCCTTCTGATAGGCGACTTCCTCGGGGCAGCCGATCTTCAGCCCCTGCCGCTTTTCCAGCGTCTGCACGAAGGACCCGGCCTCCAGCAGGCTGTCGTGGGTGCCGGTGTCCAGCCAGCCATAGCCGCGGCCCAGAAGCGCCACGTCCAGGCTGCCGTCGGCGAGATAGGTCTCCAGCAGGTCGACGATCTCCAGCTCGCCCCGGGCCGAGGGTTTCACCCCGCGCGCCCGGCGCGGCGCGTCGCCGTCCAGGAAATACAGCCCGGTCAGCGCGAAATCCGAGGGCGGTTTTTCCGGCTTCTCGATCAGCCGCGTCACCTTGCCATCGGCATCGAAGGCGACCACGCCATAGCGCTCCGGGTCGCGCACCCGGTAGCCGAAGACGGTCCCGCCCGCATCCCGCGCGGCGGCCCTGGCCACCACCTCCTGCATGCCGTGGCCGTAGAAGATGTTGTCGCCCAGCACCATCGCCGAGGGCGCGCCGCCCAGGAAATCCTCGGCCAGCAGATAGGCCTGCGCCAGCCCCTCGGGCTCGGGCTGCTCGATGAAGGTGAAACCCATGCCCCATTGCGTCCCGTCGCCCAGCAGGCGCTGGAACTGGTCGCGGTCGCGGGGCGTGGTGATGATCGCGACCTCGCGGATGCCGGACAGCATCAGCACGGTCAGCGGGTAATAGATCATCGGCTTGTCATAAAGCGGCATCAGCTGCTTCGACACGGCCATCGTCACCGGGTACAGCCGCGTCCCCGAGCCGCCCGCCAGAATGATGCCCTTGCGGTTCATGTCAGCGCCTCCAGCACGCGGTCCAGCCCGGCGCGCCAGTCGGGGCGCGCGATGCCGAACACCTGTTCGGTGCGGCTGCAGTCCAGCCGCGAGTTCAGCGGCCGTGCCGCCGGGGTGGGGTACTCGGACGAGGGGATGCGCTCGATGGCGCAGTCCAGCCCGGCGCGGGTCATGATCGCCTCGGCGAACCCGGCCCAGCTGACATCCGGCGCCCCGGCGAAATGATAGGCCCCCGAGGGCGCGCCATCCTTCAGCGCGGGCAGCATCGCCAGCAGCGCATCGGCGATGTCGCCCGCCTCGGTCGGCCCGCCGACCTGGTCGTCCACCACCCGCAGCGCGTCACGCTCGGCGCCGAGCCGCAGCATGGTCTTCACGAAATTGCCGCCATCGGCCGAGAACACCCAGGAAGTCCGCAGGATCGCGTGGACCCCGCCCGCCGCCGCGACCTGCGCCTCGCCCGCCGCCTTGGACCGGCCATAGGCCCCCAGCGGCGCGATCGGCGCATCGACCGGGTAAGGCGCATCGCCCTGGCCGGAAAACACGTAATCGCTGGAGACATGCAGGAACGGGATTCCCGCCGCGGCCGCCGCGCGGGCCATCGCGCCGGGCGCGTCGCCGTTGACGGTGGTGGCCAGCGCCTCTTCGTCTTCGG
>JBFHFG010000039.1:0-11410 GCA_041583815.1 Halovulum sp. | reverse complement strand
TGAAGAACCCGCCGATCCTGCTGCTGGACGAGGCGACCTCGGCGCTGGACAGCGAGACCGAGCAGGGCATCCTGGATGCGCTGCGCGCCATGGGGCAGGGCCGCAGCGTGATCACCATCGCGCACCGCCTGTCCACGGTGGTGCACGCCGACCAGATCATCGTGCTCGAAGCCGGTGAGGTGGTCGAGCGCGGCACCCACGAGGCGCTTCTGGCCTCGGGCGGGCGCTATGCAGGCATGTGGGCCCGCCAGCAAAGCGAGCAGGCCGAGGACGATCCCGAGGCACAGATCGCCTGATCGACCCTGCGTGTGCCTTATTCCGCCGCGCGATGCAGCGGGGTGGTCAGGCGCAGCGGTGGCGGGCGGTCGCCCCAGACGATGCTTTCGGCCGGCGCCTTGCGGGCCAGCCGGCCCAGGGCCAGGTCGCGGCGCAACCGGCTGTCGCGGCTGCGGAGCAGCGCCAGCGCCCGGACCCAAGCGCCATAGGCGCCCTTTCCGGCCCAGATGCGTACCGCCAGAAGGGCGGGCGTCACCACGAGTGTCAGCACCGTCGCGACCCCCAGGCCGAAGACCACGGCGGTTGCAAGCTGCTGCCACCACAGTGCCGTGGGCGCGCCCAGCGAATAGCCGCCGCCGACGAAATCGACCGACAGGCCCAGGACCATCGGCGTCAGCCCCGCAATCGTGGTGATCGTGGTCAGCAGAACCGGGCGGATACGGGCCTCGGCGGTGCGCACAATGGCCTCGAGTCGAGGCATGTAGCGGCTGAATTCCTGGTAGGTGTCGATCAGCACGATATTGTTGTTCACCACGATCCCGGCCAGCGCGACGATCCCGGTCCCGGTCATGATGATCGAGAACGGCTGTCCCATCACCAGCATCCCGATCAGCGAGCCGGTCACCGAAAGAACCACTGCCAGCAGCACCAGTATCGAGTTGTAGACAGAGTTGAACTGCGCCAGCAGGATCACGAACATCAGCCCCAGCGCGCCCATGAATGCGCTCATCAGGAACGCCTCGCTTTCGGCCTGGTCTTCCTGGTCACCGGTCCATTCATAGCCGACACCGGCGGGCAGCGGGTTTTCCGTGTCCAGCCATTCGGTCAGTTTCTGGATCTCCGCGTTGGCGTTGCCGCCTTCGGCTACGTCGGCCTTGACGTCGAACTAGCGCTGGCCGTCGTCGCGGTCGATCTGGCCCAGCTTGGCCACGGGTTGCCGCGTCACGAAGTTCGCCAGCGGCACCAGCCCCTGCGCCGTGCGCACCCGCAGCGTGTCGAGCGTGGACAGGATCCGGTCTTCCTCGGGCAGGCGCACGCGGATGTCGATTTCCTCGTCCGAACTGTCGACGCGCATCGTGTCCAGCGTCAGGCCACGGGTCACCAGCTGCACCATCGCGCCCACGGCGGCGACATCGGCACCGAAGCGGCCTGCCTGTTCCACGTCCACGTCGATTTGCCAGTCGATGCCGGGCAGGGGGCGGGTGTCTTCGACATCGACAAGCGTGTCGGTGGCGTCGAACCGGGCGCGCGCCACCTCGGTCGCAGCCAGCAATTGCTCCCAGTCGTCGCCCTTCAGGCGCAGGTGCACCGGTTTGCCCTGCGCGGGACCGCCCGCGTCCTCCGAGATTTCGGCCTCGATCCCCGGCACCTGCGCCAGTTGTTCGTTGATCTGCGTCAGGATCGCCTTGCCCTTGCCCTCGGGGCCGATGGCAAAACGTTCCTGCCAGTCGTCTAGCTCGATCTGGACCTGCCCGACCGCGTCCAGCGGGGTCGAGCCGCCGGGGGCCGTCGCCAGCCCGCCTTCGCCCGAGAAGGCGAAGATCGACTTCACGCCGGGGGTGCCGGCGATGATGTCCTCGACCTGTGCGACCAGCGCGTCCTTTTCCTCGAGGCTGAGGTTGCCGCGCGCGCGGACATAGGCGATTGCGCGCTCGGGTTCCGTCTCGACGAAGAATTCCACGCCCTTGTTGTTCTCGCCGAAGTAGCCGAACACGCTGATGACGAAGAAGGCAACGGCGGCGATCGACACGAAGGGCATGACCGGGTTGCCGGCGATCAGGTGGATGAACCGTCCGAACAGGGTGCGGCGATAGGTGCCTTCGGGCACCGGGTCCTTCGCCGGGCGCAGCAGCGAGCCGCCGAACAGGGACAGCATGATCCAGCTGACCACGAACAGCACCGCGCCGAACAGGCTCTTGTCCGCCGAGAACAGCAGCAGAAAGCCGAACCACAGCCCCGCCACGAACGGCAGTGCCACTGCCGCCCGCACCATCCAGGGCACCCGCTGGCGCAGCCCGGCGGTGCCATGGTTGATCATGCGCGAGAACCGCCCCGCGACGCCGCCCACCACCGGCAGGTAGATCAGCGCCACGATCAGCGAGGCCGACAGCACGAAGATCAGCGTCACCGGCAGGTTGCCCATGAACTCGCCCGCGACGCCGGGCCAGAACAGCATCGGCATGAACGCGCACAGCGTCGTCGCGGTGGACGAGATGATCGGCCAGAACATGCGCTTGGCCGCCTCGCGGTAGGCGGTCATCGGGCCGATGCCCTGCTGGATGCGCTTGTCGGCGTACTCGACCACCACGATGGCGCCGTCGACCAGCATCCCCACCGCCAGGATCAGGCCGAACATCACGATGTTCGAGATCGCGATGCCGAACACCGCCAACAGCGCGAAGCAAAGCATGAACGAGGTCGGAATCGCAAAGCCCACCAGTAGCGCCGAGCGGATGCCGAGCGAACTGAGCACCACGATCATCACCAGCGCGATCGCCGTCAGCACAGACGCTTCCAGCTGGCTGACCATCGAGGCGACCTCTTTCGAGCGGTCCATCGAGAAATCGACGCGGATCGCGGCCTGCAATTCCTCGGGCCATTCGGCGACCTGCGCATCCACGGTGGCGCGCACCAGGTCCGCGGTGTCGATGACGTTGAAGCCCTTGCGCTTGACCACCTGCAACGCGACCGAGGTTTCGCCGTTGTAGCGCGCGGTTCCGGCGCGGTCCTCGAAGGTCAGCCGGATATCGGCCAGGTCGCCCAGCGTGATCGTGCGGTCGCCGTTCACCTTCACCGGCAACCGATAGACATCCTGCGGATTGTCGAAGGCCGCCGGGATCTTGACCGAGAACGCGCCGGTGTCGCCCGACACCTCGCCCGCCGCGATCAGCTGGTTGTTGTTGACCACGACGTTGATCAACTCTCCGGCGGTGACGTTGTACGCCTCCAGCTTCAGCGGATCGATCAGCACTTCAAGCATCTCGTCCCGCTCGCCCGCGATACCTGCTTCAAGCACGGGGCTCAGCGCTTCGATCTTGTCCTGCAGGTCCTTTGCGACGCGCAGTAGTGTGCGGTCCGGCAAATCCCCGGAAAGAGAGATCACCAGGATCGGGAATTCCGAGAAGTTGATCTCGCTGATCGTGTACTGCTCGGCCCCGTCGGGGAAATTCGCCTGCGCCTGGTTCACCTTGTCGCGCACGTCGGCCAGGGTTTCGGTCTTGTTCCAGCCGAACTCGAACTCCATCGCCACGCCGGCATAGCCTTCGGCGGCGGTGGCGGTCATGGTCTTCAGCCCGTCCAGGTCCTGAAGCTTGGTTTCCAGCGGCTTGACCAGAAGCTTCTCGCTGTCCTCGGCCGAGATGCCGGGGAAGGGGACCGACACGAAGAGCGCCGGGACCTCGATATCCGGTTCGCCTTCCTTGGGAAGGCCGATGTAGGCGGTGACCCCGGCGGCGATCGACAGGATCACGAAGGCCAGGATCATCCTGGCCCGCGAGGAGGCCCAGTCGACGATGCCCGTCATTGCGTGACCTCGCGATAGGACACGCGGATCGGCGTGCCGTCCTGAATGAATTCCTGCCCGACGACGATCACTTCGGCGCGGTCGGCCAGTCCTTCGACCCAGACGCCCTGCGGATCGTCGCGGATCAGGGTGACGGGGACGAAATGCGCGATGCCGTCGTCATGCGTGCGCACGCCAAGCTGGCCGTCATCGTTCAGCGTCAGCGCGGATTGCGGCAGAAGGTGGCCCTTCTCGCCGTTCATGGCGATGACGATCTTGGCGGTCACGCCGTCGCGGATCGCGCGGTCGGGGTTGGGGACCTCGACCTCGACCCGGAAAGTGCGCGTCAGCGGGTCGGCAGACCGAGAGATGAAAGTGACTGCGCCACGCATTTCCTGGCCGGTGATCAGCTGCGCGCCCGCTTCGCTGCCCAGCGACAGGCGCTCGATATCCTGTTCCGGGACAAAGGCGACCAGCTTGATCGGGTCCAGCGAGATCACCGTCGCACAGGCACTGCCGGGTTGCAGCAGGCTGCCCAATTCGGCGGTATCGGTTTCCAGCAGGCCATCGAACGGCGCTGTGATCCGCAACCGCTCGATCTCCTTCTCGGCCTGGTCCACCAGCGCCTGCGCGCTTTCCAGCGCGGCCTGCTTGGACACGGCGTCGGCTTCCGACGAGAATCCGCGCTCGGCCAGGCGGGTGGCGGTGTTGAAGTTCACCTCGGCCTCGCGCAGGCGCGCCGTGGCCTCGGCCAGCGAGGCCTGCCGTGTGCCGGGGTCCAGTTCGCACAGGATCTGGCCGGTCTGGATGCTGCTGCCCTTGCGGATCGGCTCGGAAATCACCTGGCCGGTGGTTTCCGACCGAATCTCGACCTTGCGCGCGGCCTCGGTCACGCCGCTCAGGCTGAGCACGCGCTGCACCGTCTGCGCCTCGGACCGCAGGGCGACCACGGCGACTCTTGTTCCCGGATCCGCGGCATCGTCCTGCGCCGCCTCGGGCGGTGCACCGTCGGCAGCGCCGTTGGCCATTGCCTTCAGCGCGTCACGCTCCATGATGACAAAATACAGTGCCACAGCCACCAGCAAGGCGGTCAGGATCGAAGAAAATCGCATTGCGTTGTCCGTTTCCGCAGTCCGCGCGCCACGGCGGTCCGTCAAAATGCCGCTTGGCCGACTCTGTCGCCGACCCATCGCGCCTATGTAAGCAGCTATTACTTTTCCCGCAATCATGCGGTGCGGTTTTTCACAAAAGGGGTTTCGGCTTGGCAACGCTCTTTGCCCCTGTTTAATGTCCGGCCCCAACCGTAGGGAGGTTTTTTGTGTCGGATTCTGATTCCTTTCTCGACGAGGTGACCGAAGAGGTACGCCGCGACCGGATGATCGGATTTCTGCGTCGCCACGCCATCTGGATCGCGGCGGGGCTGATCCTGATCGTGGGTGGCGCGTCGGTATGGGAATGGCGCAAGGCGCAGGCCCGGGCCGAGGCAGAGGCGCGCGGCGCGGCGATCTGGGCCGCGCTGGAGGCCGAGGGCGCCGAGGCGCAACTGGCCGCGCTGACCGATGTCGATGTGCCGGGGCCCGATGGCGCCGCACTTCTGGCGTTGCACCGCGCCGCGGCGGCTACCCAGGCCGATGACCGCGACACCGCTGTCGAGGAATTGCGCACCATCGCCGGTCGCGCCGACGTATCGCCTGCGCTGCGCGACGTGGCCCGGCTGAAACTGGTCGCGGTCGGTCAGGGCATCGTGGATGCCGCCGAGCGGCTGGACATCCTGGTGCAGCTGACCGCTGAGGGTCACGCCCTGCGCGGGCTGGCGCTGGAACAGCAGGCGCTGATCCGGCTGGAGCAGGGCGACGTGCCCGGCGCCGTCGCCGATCTGCGCAGCATCGAGGACGATCCGCGTGCCGGTGCGGACGTCCGGTCGCGGGCGCGACAACTGGTTGTGGTTCTGGGTGGTGACGAGGTGACCAAGGATGGCTGAACTTCTGCACCGTCGCCGCGCCGGATACCTGCCCGCGTTGGCGCTGACCGCGCTTTTGGCGCTGGGGGCCTGCGCCGAAAAGGAATTCATCCTGCCGGGGGAACGCGAAGGCATCCGCCCGACCGAGGCCGATGATGTGTCTACCGACGCGCCGCCGCCGCTGAGCCTGCCGGCCAGCCGGGCGAACGCTGACTGGACGCATCTGAACGGCGATGCGACGCACCTGTCGCCTGCGGTCGCGCTGACCGCCACGCCCCGCTTGCTGTGGACTGCTGATATCGGCGAAGGCTCGGCCAAGCGGCAACGCCTGTCGGCGGCACCTGTCGTGTCAGACGGGGTCGTCTACACGATGGACGTGGCATCGGGCGTGACGGCGGTCTCCACCTCCGGGCGGACGCTGTGGCGCAGCAACCTGGCCCCCGAGGCCGAACGGCCGACCGAAGGGTTCGGCGGCGGGCTGGCGGCCGATGGCGGCGTCGTCATCGCCACCACCGGCTATGGCGAGGTGCTGCGGCTGGACCCGACCAGCGGCGCCATTCTGTGGCGCACCGTGGTCGAGGGGCCGATCCGCTCGGCCCCGACGCTGGCCGAGGGCAAGGCGATGGTCGTCGCGCGCGGCGACCTGGCCTATGGGATCGACCTTGAAACCGGCGCGATCGACTGGCGGCTGCAGGGCCTGGGCGAGGGTCCGGGCCTGTACGGCGGCGCCAGCCCGGCGGTGCGCGGTCCTGTCGCGATCTTTCCCTTTGTAACCGGTGAGGTGCGCGCTGCGCTGGTGCGCAACGGCCTGACCGTGTGGTCCGCCGCGATCACCGGCGGTCGCCGCGACGAGGTCCGCTCGCTGATCAAGGACATCACCGGCGACCCGGTCATCGATTTCGACGTGGTCTACACCGCCAACCAGGCCGGGCGCCTTGTGGCGCTGGACCGCCGCAATGGAGAGCGCATCTGGACGCAGCAGGATGGCTCGTACGGGCCGCCACTGCCGGTGGACGACTCGGTTTTCCTGGTCACCGACACGGCCGAGGTGATCCGAGTGGCCGCCGACGATGGCCGTGTGCTGTGGCGTCAACCGATGCCCGAATGGACCGACCCGGCCAAGCGCAAGCGCGCGGTGCCGCATTTCGGGCCGCTTCTGGCGGGCGGGCGGCTGATCGTCGCCTCGGGCGATGGCGTGCTGCGCAGCTTCGATCCGACCACGGGCCAGCCGCTGGGACAGGTGCCGTTGCCGGGCGCTGCGGCGGCGCAACCCGCGATCGCGGGGGGCGTGCTTTACGTCGTCACCGACAGCGGCGTGCTGGTCGCACTGGGGTAAGGCTTTTCCCCGCGGCATTTCGGGTGTAAGTCCGCCTCTTCTGCATCGAGGGAGACCCGAAATGGGGTTCACTGTCGCGATCGTGGGCCGTCCGAATGTCGGCAAGTCCACGCTGTTCAACCGGTTGGTCGGCAAGCGCCTGGCGCTGGTCGATGATCAACCGGGCGTGACCCGCGACCTGCGCGAGGGCGCGGCGCGGCTGGCCGACCTGCGCTTCACGGTGATCGACACCGCGGGGCTGGAGGATGCCACCGACGACAGCCTTCAGGGCCGGATGCGCAAGCTGACCGAACGCGCCATGACCATGGCCGACGTCTGCCTGTTCATGGTCGACGCCCGCGCCGGTGTCACCGCGCTGGACCAGGCGCTTGCCGACATGCTGCGCCGTGCCGGTGCCCACGTCATCCTTGTGGCGAACAAGGCCGAGGGGCAGGCGGGGTCCGGCGGGACCTGGGACGCGTTCGGGCTGGGCCTGGGCGAACCGGTGCCGCTGTCCGCCGAGCATGGCGAGGGCATGCAGGAGCTGTATGTCCGGCTGTTGCCGCTGGTCGATGCCGCGGAGAAGGCCGAGGAAGAGGCCCGGATCGAGGCGGAAACGGATATCGACCTGGACCCCGACGCGGAGGACGAGGCCGGTGATGTCATCCGCCCCGGCAAACCGATCCAGATCGCCGTCGTGGGCCGCCCCAACGCGGGCAAATCCACGCTGATCAACCGCATCCTGGGCGAGGACCGCCTGCTGACCGGCCCCGAGGCGGGCATCACCCGCGATTCGATCTCGGTCGAGATCAACTGGAACGGTCAGGCGATGCGCGTGTTCGACACCGCCGGGATGCGCAAGAAGGCCCGCGTGCAGGAAAAGCTGGAGAAGCTTTCGGTCGCCGACGGGCTGCGCGCGGTGAAATTCGCCGAGGTGGTGGTGATCGTCCTCGACGTGACCTCGCCCTTCGACCAGCAGGACCTGCGCATCGCCGACCTGGCCGAGCGCGAGGGCCGCGCGGTGGTCGTCGCGGTCAACAAGTGGGACCTCGAGACCGACAAGTCGAACAAGGCACGGGAGTTGCGCGAGGCCTTTGGACGGTTGCTGCCGCAATTGTCGGGCGCGCCGCTGGTGCTTGTGTCCGGTCTGACCGGGCAGGGCATGGACCGGCTTCAGGACGCGATCCTGTCGGCCTATCGCGTCTGGAACGCGCGCATTCCGACCGCGAAGCTAAACACGTGGCTGGCGGGCGAGGTTTCGGCGCATCCGCCCCCTGCACCGGGCGGTCGTCGGATCAAGCTGCGCTACATGACCCAGGCCAAGACGCGGCCGCCGGGATTCGTCGTGTTCGCCTCGATCCCCGAGGCGGTGCCGGCGGCCTACAAGCGGTTCCTGGTCAACGGCTTGCGGCGGGATTTCGATCTGCCGGGCACGCCGATCCGGCTACACCTGCGTGGTGGCGAGAACCCCTATGAGGGGAAGAAGCCGCGCAAGAAGACCAAGCTGGACAAGCACAAGAAGAAGTAAGGCCGCGGAGGCGCTGACGCGCCATTCCCCTTGCCCCCCACAGCCGGCTTTCGCCGGCAGTGGGGCCCGTGGGGCTGCTGCCCGGTCGTCGCGGTCGTCGGACGGGGTCTCAGACCAGGGCGAGCAGGCGCTCGGCTTGATCGGCGGGAGAGGATAGCGCCTCGCGATCCTCGCCCGGGTGGAAGCGCGCGCGCAGGCCAGTCGGCATCGGTTCGGGGCGGAACAGCGTGACCTTGGGGCCGATGGACTTGCATTCCACGGCCCAACTTTCGGCGATCGCCCTGGCCGCGGCCTTGCTGGCGCCATAGGCGGCGTAGAACGGTTCTCCGGCGTGGCCGTCGGTGGCAAAGATCGCATGGCCCGCGGGGGCTGCGCGCAGCAGCGGCGCACACATGAAGATCAGCCGTTGGGTCGCCTTGGCGTTCACCGCCATACAGCGGTCGAAATCCTTCTCTGTGACATGGTCTGCCATGCTGAGCGGTGCGGCGTGCGCTGCGCAGTGCACCAGCAGGTCCAGGCGACCCCAGCGGTCGTGGATCGCGCGGCACATCCGGGCCAGGCCGCCGTCATCGGTGATGTCGAGCGGCACCAGCGTGCTGCTGCCGGGCGTGGCGTCGATGGCCTCGGCCAGTTCCTCGAGCGCGCCGGTGGTGCGGGCGAGGGCGATCACATGGGCGCCGCGACGGGCGAGGCCGAGTGCGGTGGCGTGGCCGAGGCCGCGTGTCGCGCCGGTGACTAGGGCGATGGTCTGATCTGTCATGGGTGTTTCAGTGCGCGTCCGTCAGATGAGGTCTGAGATCGTGTCCGGCAGCGGCATAGATATCCAGAAGCCGGTCGAAGGTGATTCCGTCCCGTTGCGCCTGCGCCAGCGGGTGCCCAGAGGAGGCGTGGACCTCCAGCCGGGGGCGGTCGCCCGCCGGGCCGGGCAGCAGGTTGCAGGGCAGGGGCTGGTCCGTGTCCCAGCCGGGCAGGCGGTTGGCGAGCCAGGCGAAGCACCCCTCGAAACCGGTGCCTGTCAGCGCCGCCTCGAAACTGTCGGGGTGCACGCTGGCCCAGGGACCGTAGGCGAAGCGTTCGTCGGACCCGACGATGGGAAGGATCAGCACGGCGCGAACGTAGCGGCTGTCGCCGAGCAGGCAGGCGTCGGCGGTCAGCCGGTCCTCGCCCACGCGCAACTCGTCCCTGTCACCGCGCAGGCCGTGGGGCCAGGGCGCGGGATTGCCGAAGCCGATGTCCATCGGGCCGCCGAAGCTTTGGCCGCAGCAGGCGCAGGTGTAGCTGGCGTCAGTGAACCGGCGCCAGCGTGGATCCTGCGCCAGCTCGCTCATGCGCTGCGCTTCAGCTGGAAGCCCCTTTGGATCATGTCCGCCGGGCTGACCGGGTAGTCGCCCGAGAAGCAGGCGTCGCAGTACTGCGGCTTTTCGGAATCGCGGCCGTCTTCCTGGCCTGCCGCGCGGTAGAGGCCGTCCAGCGAGACGAAGCGCAGGGAATCGACGCCGAGATGGGCGCGCATCTGTTCCTCGGACATGGTCGAGGCGAGCAGCTTGTCTTTCTCGGGCGTATCCACGCCGTAGAAGCAGGGCCATTGGGTCGGCGGGCTGGCGATGCGGAAGTGCACTTCCTTGGCACCGGCGTCGAGGATCATTTCCTTGATCTTGCGGCTGGTGGTGCCGCGCACGACGCTGTCGTCGACCAGCACGATCCGCTTGCCGCGGATCAGGGCGCGGTTCACGTTCAGCTTCAGCCGGACGCCCATGTTGCGGATATGCTCGGCCGGTTCGATGAAGGTGCGGCCGACATACTGGTTGCGGATGATCCCCATCGCGTAGGGAATACCCGATTCCTGGCTGTAGCCGATTGCCGCGGGTGTGCCGCTGTCGGGCACGGGGCAGACCAGGTCGGCATCGATCGGGGCCTCGCGGGCCAGTTCCACACCGATGCGGCGGCGGGTCTCATAGACCGAACGGCCGCCGATCACGCTGTCGGGGCGCGAGAAATAGACATGTTCGAACACGCAGAAGCGGGGGCTCTGGCGTTCGAAGGGGAAGAAGCTTTCGACGCCGTCGGCGGTGATGATGACCATCTCGCCCGGCTCGACCTCGCGCATGAACTCGGCGCCGATGATGTCGAAGGCGCAGGTTTCCGAGGCAAGCGCATAGCCGTCACCGACACGCCCCAGCATCAGCGGGCGCACGCCCAGCGGGTCGCGCACACCGATCAGCTTGGACCGGGTCATGGCGACGATCGAGAATGCTCCCTCGACCCGGCGCAGCGCGTCCTTGATCCGCTCGGGGATGTTGCTCTGGATCGAGCGGGCCATCAGGTGGATGATGCACTCGGTGTCCGAGGAGGACTGAAAGATCGAGCCGCGCTCGATCAGTTCGCGCTTCAGCGCCTCGGCATTGGTCAGGTTGCCGTTGTGCGCGATGGCGCAGCCGCCCATGGCGAATTCGGCGAACAGCGGCTGCACGTCGCGAATCTGGGTCTGGCCCTTGGATCCGGCGGTCGAGTAGCGCACGTGGCCGATGCCCAGCGTGCCGGGCAGCGTCTCCATCAGCTTGGCGTTGGTGAAGTTGTCGCGGACATATCCGAAGCGACGGGCCGACGCGAAGCCCACGTCAGGGGCGTAGGTGACGATGCCGCCCGCCTCCTGACCGCGATGCTGAAGGGCATGAAGCCCCAGCGCCACGAACTGGGCGGCATCGGCAACGCCGATCACACCGAATATGCCGCACTCTTCGTGCAACGTGTCTTCATCGAAAGGCAGGCCGGGGAGCCGGGCGTCGTCGGGCATGTCCACTCCGCAAAACGCGTTCGGGCGCCGATATA
>JBFHFG010000038.1:0-11446 GCA_041583815.1 Halovulum sp. | reverse complement strand
GGCGTCGCCGCGACCGCCGCACGCTGGCGATCCTTGCGCCGACCAACAAGGCCGCCTCGGTCCTGCGCCAGCGCGGCGTGGCGGCGACCACGATCCACCGCATCCTCTACACCCCGGTCTATGACCCCGAGTACGAGAAGATCGCCATCTGGCTGGCCGAGGGCGGCGAGCGACCCGAGGTCGAGGGTCTGACGGACCTGGCGCTGAACCGCGCCAAGGCGTTCTATGAGCAGCAGAAATCCATTCCCGGCGCGCTGGCGGCGGCCGGGCTGCGCGGGTCGGATTTCATTACCGGGTGGAAGCGGCGCGATGACCCGCTGGACATCGGGTTCATCGACGAAGCGTCGATGCTGGACGACCGCCAGTTCGAGGATCTGAAAGAGATTTTCTCTACGCTGATCCTGTTCGGCGACCCGGCGCAGCTGGCGCCGGTAGGGCAGTCGGGCGCGATGTGTTTCGACGCACTGACCGAGGGACGAAAACTGCAGTTGAGCCGGGTTCACCGACAGGCGGCGGACAACCCGATTCTGGACCTGGCGCACGCGCTGGCAGATCCCCAGCTGGATTTCCCCGCCTTCGAGCGGATGCTGGAAGAGGCGGCGGCCAAGGATGACCGTGTGGTTGTCGCACCGCGCGTCGACGCCCAGGCCATGTCGCGATCGCCGGTGCTCGTCTGGCGGAATGCCACGCGCATCCGCCTGATCGCCGCCTTCCGCGCGGCCTTCAACGCACCCGAGGACGCGCTGCTGCCCGGCGAACCCCTGATCTGTGACGGGATCGAACTGCCGCTGAAGCACCGCAAGAAGCGGCTGGACCTTGAGGCCCGTGGCCTGATCAAGGGGGCTCAGGCCATCTACATGGGGGCGGGCCGGCGGCCCGGCTTCGCGCGGCTGCACGTGGTCGGTGCACAAGAGCCGCAGGTGAACGCGGCGACGATCATCAAGATCGAGAAACCGGGCGAGGATGAGCCGTTCATTCCGACCGCGGCCAACATGGGCGCGGCCTTTTTGCACGGTGCGGCGTGCACGATCCACAAGGCGCAGGGCTCGCAATGGCCCGAGGTGCAGGTGTTCGCACCGGACCTTTACGCAGCGTCGCGGGCGGGACGGACGGAGGCCGGCGTTCCGCTGTGGAAACGGCTGGCCTATGTCGCGATCACCCGCGCCGAGACCCGTCTGCACTGGGTGACCCGCTATCGGCTTGGCCGCCCAGAGGCTTCTCTGGGGACGGACGATCTGAAGTCTGTGCCGGTGGCCCCGCTGGAGCTGACCGCTTCGGCGTGATCCTGCCGGCGTCGGAACAAGGCGCCGGTCGCAAGTGTTGCACTCCTGTCCCGCGGCGAAGGCCGCACACCGAGACTGGAGGCAAAGCAGATGAAAACCCCGATCCTTGCAACCGCCATCGCGGCAGCCCTGACTGCACCCGCAGCCCTTGCACAGGACAATACCGGCGGCGGCAGCCTCGAGGCCGGCATGTTGACGTGCGAACTGACCGAAAGCGCCAATTTCGTCGTCATCTCGGATGCGAAGTACACCTGCATCTTCGACACCGCCCGCGACGAACGGCCGGACGAAATCTATACCGCGCAGATCACCAAGCTGGGCGTGGACCTCAGCCTTGAAAAGGCCGAGACGCTAAAATGGGCCGTGCTTTCGGCTACCGGGCGGTTCGACCAGGGCCTGATTACAGGTGAATACGTCGGCGCCAGCGCAGACGCGGCGCTGGGCCTGGGCGCCGGGGCCCGCGTGCAGGTCGGCGGTCTTGATGACAGCATCACCCTGCAACCGCTGAGCGTTTCGGGTCGCGAGGGTCTGGGCGTTGCCGCCGGCATCGAGCAGATGTCGCTGGAATTCCAAGGCACGGCAAGCTGACCAGACTGCACTTGCCTGCCTGAACCTGGCGCGCCCATCGGGGCGCGCCTTTTTCATATGTCTTCTCCGAAAGCGGCTGCGTGCTATGCTGCCGGCGGAGGTCTTGATGTTCAGACGGATCGCCAGTGCCATTCTGCTGTCCTGCGCCGGGGCTGTAAGCGCCCAGGATGGTGCGCTCTTGCCGGTCGATCTTGAACTGGTGCTTGCGGTCGATACTTCGCGGTCGATGGATTACGACGAGCTGCGCCTGCAGCGCGACGGCTATGCGCAGGCGCTGGAGCATCCGGCGGTGACATCCGCGCTGGCCATGGGGCGGCTCGGGCGTGCGGCGATCCTGTATTTCGAATGGGGCGGGGTGGATCGGCATCGTGTGCTGATCGACTGGACCCTGATCGAAACCCCGCAAGACGCCGCGCGGGTCGCAGCCCAATTGCGGTCGCAGCCGATGCTGGCCCAGCGTGGTACGTCCATCTCCAGCGCGATGGAGCAGGCGGCGCACTGGATCGAGACCAATGACTACGAGGGCACCCGCAAGGTGATCGACATATCGGGCGACGGGCCGAACAACCGGGGCCGCCCCGTGGTCGAGGTCCGGTCCGAGGTGGCGGCAAAGGGTATCGAGGTCAACGGCCTGCCTTTCATGATCAAGGTGCCAAGCGGGGCTTATGCGATCCCCGACCTCGACATCTACTACGAGACCTGTGTGATCACTGGCGAAAGCGCCTTCGTGATCCCGATTTACGAGATCGAGCGCCTGATCGTGTCGATCCGCCAGAAACTGGTGCTCGAGATATCCGGACGGATGCCGCCCGCGCGGTTGAAGCGAGCCTCGGCGATGGATTGTCTTATCGGCGAGAAGCTGCGCCGGCAGCGGCAATTCAGCCCCTGACGTCCCCTTTCAGCGCATCGCGCGCGAATGCAACTGCCGCATCGACGGCCAGGGCCGCCTCGGGCACCCAGCCGTCAACCACTTGATACCCATGCAGCCCGAGGTGGAAGGCATCCAGTCGCACCGGGACACGCTGGTCGTTCAGGCGCTGGGCCAAAGCCTCGGCATCGCTGAACAGGATTTCATCGCGCGCGGCCTGGATCAGGACCGGCGGCGCGCCCGCGAACTCTCCGAAAAGCGGTGAGGCGTCTGGTCGTGCCGGATCTGCGCCGTTCAGATAGACGTCCACCACCTCGGGCAGTCGCATTGCGGGCAGCATCGGATCGGTTTGAGCGTTCGAAACCAGCGTGGCGCCAGCAAGGGTCAGGTCAACCCAAGGCGAAAACGCCAGCACCGCAGCGGGCCGGGGCAGGTCCAGTGCAAGGATCCGGTGCAGCAGCGCCATCGCCAGCCCTCCGCCCGCGCTTTCCCCGGCGATGACCACGGGCAAGGCGCCCGATTGGCGCGCGAGTGCCGTGTACGCGGCGGTCACATCGTCCAGCGCAGCGGGAAACGTGTGTTCCGGGGCGCGGCGATAGTGCGGAAGAACTGCCTCCAGTCCCAGTGGATCGGCCAGCCGGGCGGCAATACCCTGGTGCGAACGGGCGCTGAAGAACATGAACGCCCCGCCGTGGATATAGAACAATGACCCCCGACCGGTCGCGCCGCGCCGCCGGACCGGAACCCCGCCCAATTCGCCGTCGTGAAAGCCGAACGTTGCCCAGCCGCGCAGGAACACCCGTGCGCCCAACTCCACCCGGCGCCGTTGCCAAAGGTGATTCCTGGTACGTTCCAGCAGCGGGCGCTGAAAGGTCCGCGCCAGCCAGCGGGCAATCCGCAGCCGGCGCGAGGCCATCAGGCGCGCCGCGCTTCGATCGCCTCCCAGATCTTCGCGGTGACATTTACACCGTCGAAGCGCTCCAGCTCTTGCAGGCCGGTGGGCGACGTCACGTTGATTTCCGTCAGGTACCGCCCGATCACGTCGATTCCGACAAAGATCTGGCCTTTCTCGCGCAGCAGGGGGCCGATAGCGGCGCAGATCTCAAGGTCGCGCTCGGTCAGCGAAACCTTCTCGGCACGGCCGCCGACATGCATGTTTGAGCGGGTTTCGCCCTCGGCCGGGACGCGGTTGATCGCGCCCACCGGCTCGCCGTCCACAAGGATGACCCGTTTGTCGCCGCCCGACACGTCTGGCAGGAACTTCTGCGCGATCAGCGGCTCGCGGTTGATGCCCGAGAACAGCTCGTGCAGCGAATTGAGGTTGCGGTCGCCATGTTCCAGCCGGAAGACGCCCGCGCCGCCGTTGCCGTAGAGCGGTTTGAGGATGATGTCGCCGTGCCGGTTCTTGAACTCGCGCAAAGCGGCAAGGTCGCGGGCGATCATCGTCGGCGGCGTCAGGTCCGGGAATTGCAGGACCAGCAGCTTTTCGGGGTAGTTGCGCACCCAGAACGGGTCGTTCACCACCAGCGTCGTGTCGCGGATCATGTCCAGAAGGTGCGTCGTGGTGATGTAGCTCATGTCGAAGGGCGGGTCCTGGCGCAGCCAGACCACATCATAATCCGCAAGGTCCACGGTGGTCAGCTCGCCCAGCGTGAAATGGTTGCCCTTCTCGCGCCGAACTTCCAGCGGCCAGCCGGTCGCCTTCACCTTGCCGCCGTCAAAGATCAGCTTGTCCGGGGTGTAGTAGAACAGGCTGTGACCCCGCGCCTGCGCCTCTTCGAGGATGCGGAAGCTGCTGTCGGCGTTGATATCGACGGACTCGATCGGGTCCATCTGGATGGCGACGTTCAAGGGCATGGGCAGGTTCCGTTCCGGTGTTGGCGGTGTTGGTCACAGATTGTGCATCCACGCCCGGATGGCAAGATGTTGGGGTCAGTTCTCGCCGAAGGCATTCTCGATCCGGCGCGCCTCGCCGATGGCATCGACGGTTACGACATCGAAACGGCAGGGCGTCAGGGAACTGCGCCCGGTGCGGTCCAGCCAGATTTGCGCAGCAGTAAAGATCCGTTCCTGCTGCCGGGCCGAGACCGCCTCGGCTGCTGCGCCGTGACTGCGCCGGGCCTTGACCTCGACAAAGACGACATCCTCGCCCAGCGCGACGATCAAGTCGATCTCTCCGGCCTCGGTCCGCACGCGCCTGCCCAGCTCCTGCCCGCCGTCGGCCAGGTACAATCGTGCGGCGGCATCCTCGGCGGCCAGGCCGGAATGGTAACGCCCGCTGCCGCTCATTTTCCGCGCAGCTCCAGCGCGCGGGCATAGACCTGCTTGCGGGGCAGGCCGGTGGCCTCGGCGACGATGCCAGCGGCGTCCTTCAGGCTGTTGTCCTGCATGGCGGCGGCCAGCGCGCTGTCCAGGTCCGCCTCGGTGGTCGGGGCGACCTTGGGCGGGCCAATGACGATAACCACCTCGCCCTTGGGCGGCGTTTCGTCGGCGTAGGCGGCGGCCAGTTCGTCCAGGGTACCGCGCCGGGTTTCCTCGAAGCGCTTGGTCAGTTCGCGGCAGACGGCGGTGTCACGGGTGCCGCCCAGAACCTGCGCCATATCCGTAAGGCAATCGGCCAGCCGACGCGGAGATTCATAGAAGACCAGCGTTGCCGGTACGGCGGCCAGGGTTTCCAGCTCGGATCGGCGCGCGGCGGATTTGGGCGGCAGGAACCCGGCGAACAGGAACCGGTCGGTGGGTAGCCCCGCGACCGACAGCGCGGTCAGCACGGCCGAGGCGCCGGGGGCGGCGACGACCTTCAGGTCCCGCTCGATCGCCTCCTGCGCCAGCCGGTAACCCGGATCGGCGATCAGCGGCGTGCCAGCGTCCGAGACATAGGCGACCGCCTGCCCCTCTTCGATGGCCTTGAGCAGGCCGGGCCGCGCGCGGGCGCCATTGTGGTCGTGATAGGGCACGACACGGCGCCCGTTCAGCGGAACACCGTGTATTTCCATCAGCTTGCGTGCATTGCGCGTGTCCTCGGCCGCCAGCAGGTCGGCGTCGCGGAGGATCGCCAATGCGCGCAGGGTGATGTCATCGGCAGTGCCGATCGGCGTGGCGACAAGGTAGAGTCCGGGGCTTAGCGCCATGCTGGGGCCATGCTTGGGAATGTTCCGTTTACTTGGGCGGGGCTGGGCACTAGTGTGCGCCGAAATCCGAGGCGTCCACAAGCGCCGCGACAACGGACAAGGTGTCATGCCCTTCGCTGGAACCCTTCGCTCTCTTCTGTTTCTTTCCGCCCTCGCATTGGCCGGCTGTGCGGTTCCCGGTCCGGGCACCGACACCGGAAGCGCGGCGGTCGATCCCGACAAGCCCGTGCGCGTTGCGCTGCTGGTGCCACTGGGTTCAACCGACAGCCAGCGCGAGGCATTGGGTCAAAGCCTGGTCAACGCCGCGCAGATGGCGCGCGGGGACCTGCAGAACGTCGATCTCGAGCTTTCGGTTTACGCCACGGCTGGCGAGGCCGACGCGGCCGAAAACGCCGCCCGCACCGCCCTGCAGGAAGGCGCCGATGTCATCCTTGGGCCGCTGTTTTCTGCGGCCACTGCACGGGTTGCGCCGCTTGCCGCGGCCGAGGGGCTGACAGTGCTCAGCCTGTCGAACACGCCGGACGTGGCGGGCGGAAACGTCTACATCCTGGGGAATACGTTCGAGAACACAGCCCGCCGCGTCGTTGGCCATGCCACCGCGAACGGAATGCTGGACATCGCCGTGGTCCACCCGCAGGGGCCCGAGGGGCAGCTTGCCCGCAACGCCGTGGCGCAGGCGGTACAGGCCTCCGGCGCCCGATTGGTTGCCGAGGCCAGCTATCCCCTTTCCGTTCAGGGCATCACCGATGCCACGCCCGACATCGCACGTCAGTTGCGCGGGGCCGCCGCCAACGCTGTGGTGCTGACCGACGGGCCGACCGGCGGGCTGACCTTCGTGGCCGAAACCCTGCGCGGGCTGGGCGTGCGCCAAAGCTCGTCGCGCTTCCTGGGGATCCAGCGCTGGGACACCAGCGCGCAGGCGATGGCCCAGCCGGGGCTTTCCGGCGGCTGGTTCGCCGCACCCGACCAGGCATTGTCGGCGCAGTTCGAAGCCCGGTTCGAGGATCGCTTCGGTCAACCGCCCCACCCGCTGTCAGGGCTGGCCTATGACGGGATGGCGGCGATCGGCGCTTTGGTCGCCGAAGCCAGGGCCGAAGGCCGCTCGGACCCGTTCGCACCGGAAAGACTGACCCAGACCTCGGGTTTCGCCGGGGTGATGGGGATATTCCGCTTCATGTCCAACGGCCGGAACGAACGGGCCATGGCCGTATACGAGGTCGTGGATGGCACTGCGCAGCAAATCTCTCCGGCACCAAGAAACTTTGGCGCAAGTGGGTCCTGAAACCGCGCTGCGCGCGCCCGGGTTCGATCCCGCCGACGTGATCGACGCGGACGCCCTGATCGCGCGCATCGACGCGATGGATCGCGGCGGCGACACCGCCCCGCTGCGCGCCGAGCTTGTCGAGATGCTGGCCGCCGCCAACAACGACGGGCGCGAGAAGATCGCCACCGCGCTGCGCGAGTATCCCTATGCGGCGCGGCGGGCGATCCAGTCCTATGCAGGACTGACCGACGCCGTGATCCGCGTCGCCTGGCATTTCGTGACCCGGATCGAGATGCCGAACCCGACGCCGACGACCGGCCAGCATGTCAGCATTCTGGCCGTCGGCGGCTATGGCCGGGGCGAGATGGCGCCGTTTTCGGACGTGGACTTGCTGTTCCTTATCCCGTGGAAGCAGACCGCGTGGTGCGAAAGCGCCATCGAGTGCATGCTCTATATCCTCTGGGATCTGAAGCTGAAGGTCGGGCAGGCCGTTCGCAACGTGGATGAATGCATCCGGCTGGGCGCGAAGGACCTGACGATCCGCACCGCGCTGCTGGAATATCGCTACCTGGCCGGTGCGCAGGACATGGCGGATGAACTGCGCCGTCGCCTGTGGAAAGAGCTGTTCGCCAAGACCGGCCCCGAGTTCGTCGAGGCCAAGCTGGAAGAGCGCGAAGAGCGGCACCGGCGGAACGGCGGTTCGCGCTACCTGGTCGAACCCAACGTGAAAGAGGGCAAGGGTGGGCTGCGCGACCTGCAGACGCTGTTCTGGATCGGCAAGTACCTGAACCGCGCCGCGACCCCCGAGGATCTTGTCCGTCGCGGCCAGTTCACCGAGGCCGAGATGAAGACCTTCCGCGAGGCCGAGAATTTCCTCTGGGCCACGCGCTGCCAGCTTCACCTTGTCGCCGGTCGCCCGATCGAGACACTGACCTTCGACCACCAGGTCGAGGTGGCCAAGCGTCTTGGCTTCACCGATACCGAAGGCCAGCGCGCGGTCGAGCGGTTCATGCAGACCTATTTCACCTACGCTCGCCAGGTTGGCGAACTGACGCGGATCTTCCTTGCCGCGCTCGAGGCCGAGCATGTCAAGCGCCGCCCCAGCATGGCGCGCAGCCTGCTGCACCGGTTCAGCCTGACCTCGGGCAATGCACCCGACGGTTATGTGCTGCTGAATGGCCGGCTGGATGTCGAGAACCCCGAGGCGTTCCTGGCGGATCCGATCAATATCCTTCGCCTGTTCCGCATCGCGATGCGCACCGGCTACATGATCCATCCGAACGCCATGCGGCTGGTGACTGGCAACCTGCATCTGATCGACGACAATCTTCGCAACGATGCCGAGGCCAACGAGCTGTTCATGCAGCTGCTGCTAGACCGCGAGGACCCCGAGCGTGCGCTGCGCCGGATGAACGAGATGGGTGTGCTGGGCGCGTTCATCCCCGATTTCGGCCGCATCGTCGCGATGATGCAGTACAACATGTATCATCACTACACGGTAGACGAGCACACCATCCAGTGTATCGGGAACCTGCACGACATCGAACGCGGCGCCCTGCAGGAAGAGTTGCCGATCGCCAGCTCGATCCTCGAACGCGGGGTGAGCCGGCCGATCCTTTACGTCGCCCTGTTGCTTCATGACATCGGCAAGGGCCGCGCGCGCCCGCATTCCGAAGTCGGGGCCGAGATCGCCGAGAAGCTGTGCCCTCGCCTGGGCCTGGCTGCTGACGAGACGGAGACTGTCGCCTGGCTGGTGCGCAACCACCTGGTGATGTCCGATTTCGCGCAAAAGCGCGACCTTGCCGATGCCCGGACCGTTCGCGACTTCGCCAATATCGTCGCCAGCCCGTCACGCCTGCGCCTGCTGACCGTGCTGACCGTCTGCGACATCCGTGGTGTCGGTCCGGGGGTATGGAACAACTGGAAGGCCATGTTGCTGCGCGACCTGTTCCGGCAGGCAATGGACTACCTGACCGGCGACACCGACAGTCAAAGTCGCCCCGAGCGCATCGACGAGGCCAAGGCGGATTTCGCCGCCGCGCTGCCCGACTGGAGTGCCGAGGACATTACTGTCGAGCAGGGCCGCCACTATGCGTCGTTCTGGCTGGGCCTGGGCACGGACGAGCACGTGACGCTGGTCCGGCTGGCGCGGGATATCAGCTCTGACCGACCTGCGGTTCAGATCGACCAGGACCCGTCGCGCGACGCGACGCGCGCCTGTTTCGCCATGCCCGATCATCCCGGCCTGTTTGCGCGTATCGCCGGGGCCGTGGCGCTGTCCGGCGCGGACGTGCGCGACGCGCGCACCTACACCACCTCGGACGGGGTCGCGACCTGCGTCTTCTGGATCCAGGACAAGGACGGGCACCCGTTCGAGGATTCGCGGCTGCCCCGCCTGCGCCGGATGATCGCGCGCACCTTGTCGGGCGAGGTCGTCGCCCGCGAGGCGTTCGCCGAGCGCGATCGCGTCAAGAAACGCGAGCAGGCCTTCATCGTACCGACCGAGATCACCTTCGACAGTGACGGATCCGAAATCTACACCATGATCACCGTGGACACCCGCGACCGGCCTGGCCTGCTGTACGATCTGGCGCGCAGCCTGACGGCGGCGCACATGCGGATCTCGTCCGCGATCATCGCCACTTATGGCGAGCAGGCGGTCGACACGTTCTATGTCAAGGATGCCTTCGGCCTGAAGGTGACCAGCAATACCAAGCAGCAGCAGATCGCCTCGTTGTTGCGCACCGCAATCCGTGAAGGGGCCGAGAGGGCCGAAGCGTGAGCGGGACGCGGCGCATGGCCCGCGCCTTCATGACCGTCGGGGCCTGGACGATGCTCAGCCGGGTGTTGGGTTTCGGCCGCGACATCCTGATCGCGCTGTTCCTGGGGGCAGGGCCCGCGGCTGACGCCTTCCTCGTGGCGTTCGCCCTGCCGAACATGTTCCGCCGGTTCTTCGCCGAGGGTGCGTTCAACGTGGCCTTCGTGCCCATGTTCTCGAAACGGGTCGAGCGGGGCGAGGATGCCGAGGGCTTTGCCCGCGACGCGATGACCGGTCTGGGTGCGATTGTGCTGGCCGTTGTCCTGCTGGCGCAGCTGTTCATGCCCGCTTTCGTGCTGGCCATGGCGTCGGGGTTTGCGGCCGACGACCGGCTGGACATGGCCGTGTCCATGGGCCGGGTGGTATTCCCGTACATCCTGTTCATCTCGCTGGCGGCGCTGGCCAGCGGCGTGCTGAACGCATTGGGCAAGTTCTGGGCCGCTGCTGCCGCGCCCGTGTTACTGAACATCGTATTGATCGCAGCCATGGGTGGCACCGCGCTGCTGGGTGGTGACGTGGTCCGCGCCCTGGTCTGGGGGGTGCCAGTGGCGGGCATCGCGCAGCTTGTGCTGGTGTGGGGGGCGGCGCGCCGCGCTGGCATCACGCTGTTGCCGCGCATGCCCCGTATGACCTCTGACTTGAAGCGACTGGCGATCATCGCCGCGCCCGCCGCGCTGGCCGGGGGCGTGGTGCAGGTGAACCTGCTGGTAGGGCGGCAGGTGGCCTCGTACACCGAAGGTGCCGTGGCGTGGCTGAGCTATGCCGATCGCCTATACCAGCTGCCGCTTGGCGTCGTCGGCATAGCCATTGGCGTGGTGCTTCTGCCGGACCTGTCGCGCCGACTGGCGGCGGGCGACCGCGCCGGGGGCATCACCACGATCAACCGTGCGACCGAATTCACACTGGCGCTGACCCTGCCTTCCGCCGTGGCGCTGATGGTCATTCCGGGCCCGCTGGTCTCGGTCCTGTTCGAACGGGGCGCCTTCGGTCCCGAGGACAGCGCTGCGACCGCGATGGCGCTGGCGATCTACGGCCTGGGCCTGCCCGCTTTCGTCCTGCAGAAGGTCGTGCAGCCGGTGTTCTTCGCGCGCGAAGATACGCGGTCCCCGTTCCGTTATGCGATTGTCGCGATGCTGGTGAACCTGGTGCTGGCCGTGGGGCTGGCGCCTGTGCTGGGCTATCTGGCGGCACCTGTGGCGACGACTTTCGCGGGTTGGGCGATGTTCGTGTTGTTGCTGCGCGGCGCACGGCGGATCGACGGCGGCATCGAACCGGACCGCCGCCTGCGCCGGTCGGCGCTGGGCATGCTGGCCGCATCGGCCGTGATGGGCGTGGTGGTGGCCGCGATGGCCTGGGGGCTGGCGCCCGCGCTGGAAACGGAGGGCCTCCGCTATCTTGCGCTGATCGGCATGATCCTGGCCGGTGCGGTGGTCTACGCGGTCGCCGTGCACGGCACCGGCGCGTTCACGGCGAAAGACATGCGCGACATGCTGC
>JBFHFG010000037.1:0-11669 GCA_041583815.1 Halovulum sp. | reverse complement strand
GAACGCGGGCTATTACGAGTACGACGACAAGGGCAAGCGCACGGGTCTTTGGCCCGGCCTGCGCGAGTCCTGGCCGGTGGCCGAGGATCAGCCCGATGTCACCCGTGTGCAGCATCGGCTGATCCTGGCCCAGGTGCTGGAAGCTGTCCGCGCGCTGGAAGACGGCGTGCTGGAGGACATCCGCGAGGGCGACGTAGGCGCGATTCTGGGCTGGGGCTTCATGCCCTGGTCGGGCGGGCCGTTCAGCTGGCTCGACATCATCGGCGCGCAGCGCGCCCTGGAACTGTGCGAGGAACTGTCCGAGCTTGGCCCGAGGTTCGAGGCCCCGGCGCTGCTGCGCGAGATGGCGGCAAAGGGCGAGACGTTCTATGGCCGGTTCGCGGTGGCGGAAGCCGCCTGAACCGGGGAAAAACGCGACAGGGGCGACCGTTGCGAAGGCCGCCCCTGGTTTGTGAGCGCTTGTTCAATTCGGCGCGCTCGGTACGCAGGACGCGTCAGAGAAGCTGAAGCTTGTTCCGGATCACGTCGGTCCGTTCGCCCACAGCATCCGCGACACTCGCAAAGCCATCGGCCGCCAGGAACCTGTCGAGGTCCCGTGCAATGCGCGCGATCAGGTCCAGCCCTTCGTAGACAAGCGCGCTGTACAGTTGCACGGCCCCGGCACCAGCAAGGATCTTCTGGTAGGCGTCGGTCCCGCTGCCGATGCCGCCCACGCCCATGATCGGAAGGTCGGTGCGCTGGGCCAGTTTCGCCAGCACGAGCGTCGACATGTTGCGCAGCGGCTTGCCCGATAGTCCGCCGGTTTCCCCGGCATGGCGGCTGGCAAGCGCGGGGCGACTGATCGTGGTGTTGGTTGCCACGATGGCCGAAAGGCTCGCGCTGGCGGCAGCTTCGGCCACGGTGTCGAGGCCCGCGTCGTCCAGGTCGGGCGCGATCTTGACCATCAGGGGTAGCGGCTTCGCCAGCACCTGGTTGGCTTCCTGCACCCGATCCAGCACGGCCCGCAGCGCACCGGCGCCCTGCAGGTCCCGCAGACGCTCGGTGTTGGGGGAGGAGACGTTGACCGTCGCGAAATCCACGAACGGGCCGCAGCGGGTGAGGACGGCAGCAAAATCCGCAGCCTTGTCCTCGCTGTCCTTGTTGGCGCCCAGGTTGATCCCGACGACACCCTGCGCCGGGCGGCGTTCCAGTCGGGGCGCAACGGCCTCCATCCCTTCGGAGTTGAAGCCGAAGCGGTTGATGACGGCGCGGTCCTCGGACAGGCGGAACAGGCGGGGCTTGGGGTTGCCCGGTTGCGGGCGGGGCGTGACGGCGCCAACCTCGACAAAGCCGAAACCTGCGTTCAGCAGCGGCGCGACCACCTCGGCGTTCTTGTCGAATCCGGCGGCCAGGCCGATCGGGTTCGGCAGGTCCAGACCTGCGAAACGTGTGCGCAGGCGCGGGCTTTCGGGCATCCGGGGCAGGGGGGCGAGGCCCAGTTTCAGCGCCCTGATCGCCAGCCCATGCGCCTGCTCGGGGTCGAGACGGTGCATCGCGGCCAGGCCCAGCCGCTCCAACATGCTCACAGCAGCCCCGAAAAGTCGTGGCCGTCGGGACCCAGGGGCAGCGGCATCACGCGCAGCACGTCGGTCATGCGCAAGGGGCGGTAGAGGTGCGGAAACTCCTGCCCGCCGCGCGAGATCTCCCATTTCAGGGGTGTGATCTCGTCTGCGTCCAGGGTCAGCAGCATCAGCCCGTCCTCGCCCGCGAAATGCTTGCCGGCGGTGCCGGGGGCCTGTTCGGCGGTGGACAGGTGCACATAGCCGTCGGCCACGTCCACGGGGGCGCCGGGGGTTTCCCCGGCCTCGCGCAGCGCCGCCCATTCGTCGGCGCGAAGGATCTTGTAAACCAGCATGGGCGGGTGATGGCCCGGCACGCGCGCCCGGTCAAGCCGCCAATCGCAAGGGCTGCATCACCCTTGGGGCGTCATTGCCTTGCGTGCCCGGCCCCGCTCCAGCCCCAGCTTGCGCTCGCGCCAGATGATGAACAGGCCCGCGCCGACGACCAGCGCTGCGCCGAGAAGGGTGCGCAACGTCGGCACCTCGTCGAAGAACGCATAGCCGATCGCGATCGCCAGGATCATCGAGGTATACTCGAACGGCGCCACGACAGAGGTCGGCGCGAAGCGATAGGCCGAGGTCAGCAGGATCTGCCCGATCCCACCCAACAACCCGGTGGCCAGCAGCAGGCTCAGCGTCAGCATGTCGGGCATCACCCAGCCGAAGGGGATGGTGAACAGCGACAGCACGGTGGTGGTGACCGAGAACCAGAACACGATCGAGGCGGTGGTTTCGTGATGCACCATCTTGCGGATGAACACCTGCGCCAGCGCCGCCAGCACCGCGCCCATCAGCGCGACGGTCGCGCCCAGCGTTTCCCACTGGGTCACCTCCTCCATCGAGGTGAGCGACAGCCGGGGCGACAGAACCACGGTCACGCCGACAAGGCCGATCAACACGGCCGTCAGGCGGAACAGGCGCACGTTCTCGTTCAGGAACATCGCCGCGAAGATCACGATCAGCAGCGGCGCGGCATAGCCGATGGCCGTCACCTCGGGCAGCGGCAACAGGCCCAGCGCCGTAAAGCCGCAGGCCATCGCGCCAGAGCCGACCAACCCGCGCCAGACATGGCCCATCGGGTTCTTCGTGCCCAGCCCGTGCGGGAAATCGTGCTGCATCGCCAGCCACACCAGGATCACCGGGATCGCCAGCGCCGAGCGGAAAAACACCGCCTCGCCTGCCGGTACGCCCGAGGCCGCCGTCGCCTTTACGCAAGCCGCCATCGCGGTGAACACGGTGACGGACAGGATCTTCAGCAGGATGCCGTGAAGTGGATTCATGGGAGCTTTCGTCGTGGCGCACGGAACCGGCGCAGACCAAGTTTAGCCCGCGTGCGGACGAAGGGCCAGACCCCTGGCGCGCACGACCGCTTGAACCTGCCACCATGTCCGGCCTATATAGCCAGCGTTTCCGATCCTGCAGGCAATCAAAGAGGCGTCGATGGCCGGGCATTCCAAATGGGCGAACATCCAGCACCGCAAGGGCCGGCAGGATGCAGCGCGTTCCAAGTTGTTCTCCAAGCTGTCGAAGGAGATTACCGTCGCGGCGAAGATGGGCGACCCGGACCCGGACAAGAACCCGCGCCTGCGCCTGGCCGTGAAAGAGGCCAAGTCGAACTCCGTCCCCAAGGACGTGATCGAACGCGCGATCAAGAAATCCCAGGGCGGCGATGCCGACACCTACGAAGAGATCCGCTACGAGGGCTATGGCCCCGAGGGCGTTGCGGTGATCGTCGAGGCGATGACCGACAATCGCAACCGGACGGCGTCGAACGTTCGGTCGATCTTCACCAAGTCCGGCGGCAACCTGGCCGAGACGGGCGCCGTCAGCTTCATGTTCGACCGCAAGGGCCTTGTCGTCTACCCGGCCTCTGTCGGTGACGCCGAAACCGTACTGGAAGCCGCGATCACGGCCGGCGCCGAGGATGTCGAAAGCTCCGAGGACGGGCACGAGATCTATTGCGATGCCAACGACCTGAACGACGTCTCGAACGCTCTGGAAGAAGCGCTGGGCGAAAGCGAGACGACCAAGCTGGTCTGGAAACCGCAGAACACGACGCCGCTGGACCTGGAAGGCGCGCAGAAGGTGATGCGGCTGATCGAGTCGCTGGAAGACGACGACGACGTGCAGAACGTCACCGCGAACTTCGACATCTCGGACGAGGTGATGGAGCAGCTTTAGGCTGCTTCCCGCGGGGCGGTGCCACGCCGCCCCGGTATTCGCGCTTCCCAGAATACGCGACGATTGCTAGGTTTTCGGGACATCTGCGCCCGGAGCCGCTCATGTCGGATCGCCCGCCCCTGACCCTCGGCATCGAGGAAGAATACCTGATCGTCGATCGCCGGACGCGGGAGCTGGTGCGCGAACCGGCCGAGGCATTTCTCGAGGCTTGCCAAGACGCGGTGGGCGAGCGGGTCACGGCCGAGTACCTGCAATGCCAGGTCGAAGTCGGCACCAAGCCGCACCGCACCGTGGGCGACGCCGTGCGCGAACTGGGCGAGTTGCGCAATGCCATCGCCGATGCCGCCGAAGCGCATGGCTATGCCGCCATCGCCGCCTCCACCCACCCGTTCAGCCGCTGGCGCGAACAGACCCACACCCGCAGGGACCGCTACGACACCTTGCGAAGCGACCTCGGCCACGCAGTGCGCCGGATGATGATCTGTGGCATGCACATCCACATCGGCATCGAGGACGAGGACCTGCGCATCGACCTGATGAATCAGGCCGCGTATTTCCTGCCGCACATGCTGGCGCTGACCTGCTCCTCTCCCTTCTGGGAGGGCGAGGATACCGGCCTGTCGTCCTACCGGCTGACGGTCTTCGACGCGCTGCCCCGCACCGGCCTGCCGGACGAACTCGGCTCGTTCAACCAGTACCGCCGCCTGGTCGACCAACTGGTCGAAGCAGGCTGCATCGAGGATGGCACCAAGATCTGGTGGGATATCCGCCCCTCGGACAAGTTCCCCACCGTCGAACAGCGGATCACCGACGTCTGCGCGCGCCTGCGCGACGTGGCGGCGATCGCGGCGCTCTATCAGTCGATGATCGGCTATCTCTACCGGCTGAAGGCGCGCAACCAGCGCTGGCGGCTCTACCCGCGCACGATGATCATGGAAAACCGCTGGCGCGCGCAGCGCTACGGCGCCGAGGGCAAGCTGGTCGACCACGGCCGCCACCAGTTGGTGCCCTGCGCAGACCTGGTCGAAGAGATGATCGACCTGTTCGGGGACGATGCCGAAGTACTCGGCTGCCGCCGGGAACTCGCCCAACTTCGCGCGATCCTCAGCGAGGGCACTTCCGCCGCCCGCCAGCGCGCCGCCGTTCGTGCCGCCGAGGACGCCGGACATTCCGAACACGAGGCGATGATCGCGGTCGTCGACCAGCTGATCGCCGATTTCACCGCCCATCGGGACACCTGAGCAGTCCGCCCGCCTTCCACTTTCCTCAAATATCCCCGCCGGAGGCATCCGACGGTCGTGCCCGCGCTTTAGCCCAGCCGATAGGGCAGGGTGTCCCGGTCGTCCGGGTCGATCCGGATCGGCCGGTCCATCGGCGGCAGCGCCCTCTGGTGACAGTCGGTGCGTTCGCAGATCCGGCAGGAGACGCCGATCGGCTCGAAGCCGCGGTTCAGGTCCAGGTCGTCCGCATAGGTCAACGTATCCGCATGGGCGATCTCGCAACCCAGCGCGATGGCATAGCGGCGGACGGGCGCATGGAAATCTCGGCCTGGTTTCGACACGTCCCGCGCAAGGCACAGGTAGCGCACGCCGTCGGGCGTTTCGGCCAGTTGCCGCAGCCAGCGGCCCGGCGATTCGAACGCGCGGTGCACGTTCCACAAGGGACAGGCGCTGCCGAAACGGGCGAACTGCAGTCGGGTGGCCGAATGGCGCTTGGTGATTTGCCCCGCCTGGTCGACGCGCACGAAGAAGAACGGCACACCTTTCGCACCGGTTCGTTGCAGCGTGGACAGCCGGTGGGCCACCTGTTCCAGCGAGGCGCCAAACAGCAGCGCCAGTCGGTCAAGGTCATGCCGCGTCTCGCCCGCCGCTTGCAGGAAGCGGCGATAGGGAAGCTGCGCGGCCCCGGCGAAATAGTTCGCCAGACCGATCTTGCAGATCTCTCGCGCTGTCTCTGTCCGGAACCGGCCCAGGTCCAGCGTTGCCTCCAGCAGGTCGTCGTGGGCGACCAGCGCCAGTTGGTGCGCCGCCTGGAACCATTGTGTCGCGGGGCCGGCCTCGGCGGCCAGCGTCAAGGTTCGGCTGTCTGGGTGAAAGTGTCGAAGCGGTGCGCCGAAGCGGATGTCCAGGCGGATGCCGTGCTTTTCTTCCATTCGCGACGCCAGTGCCGCCAGCCGGTCGCCGGGGGCCAGCCCTTCGGCGAAATGCTCGGCGGCGCGGTCCACGGCGTCGATGTAGTTGTCGCAATAATGAAAGAAATCCCGCACTTCTTCCCAGGGCAGGGGCGCCAGCGCGCTGCCCTCGACCCCCAGCGCCTCGTTCAGCGAGACCAGCTGTTCGCTTTGCTGCCGGTGCGCGCGGTGCAGCGCCAGGAAGGCGCGGGCCAGCCCCGGCGCGTTCGAGGCCACAAGTTGCAGTTCCGCCAGCGGCGGGTTTTCCGAGAACACCGGATCGGCCAGCGCCTCGCGCATGTCGGCGGTGATGCGCTGGGCCTCGCCCACCGACAGTTCGGTAACGTCAAAGCCGAACTCCCGCGCCAGCGCCAGCACCACCCCGGCCGAGACGGGGCGATGGTTGTTTTCCATCTGGTTCAGGTAGGACAGGCTGATCCCCAGCTTGCCCGCGAAGTCCCGCTGGGTCAGGCCACGCCCGGTGCGGATCTCGCGCAGCTTGACCCCGGCATAGAGCTTTTGCGTGGTCATTGCGCGGAGGCGCCCGGCGCGGGCTGTCTTGAGGGGTTTGCAAACATCCGGCGATTATCGCCGTGAAGTTTGCAAACTCAAGCAGGATCAGACGAGAATGTCGTCGGACAGGTCAGTCTTGGTCATGTTCACCACCTTCAGGATATCGCCGTCGCCGAAGTCGAACACGACATTCCCGTTGATTTCGCTGGCGTGGCTCAGCGCGTCGTCGGCGTCCGCCAGGCCCAGGCGGGTCAGCAGCAGCATGTCCAGGTCGTCCTGGAAATCCTTGATCGTGTCGCTGTCGCCGCCCTTGCTGAACACGAACTTGTCTGCGCCGGCGCCGCCGAAAAGCTTGTCGTCGCCGTTCTGGCCAAAGATCTTGTCCTTGCCGTTGCCGCCTTTCAGCGTGTCGTTCCCGTTCCCGCCCTTGATCACGTCGCGGCCCTTGTTGCCGCCGATCATGTCCTGGCCGCCCGAGCCCTTGATGTTGTCGCGGCCAAGCCCGCCGTAAAGATCGTTGCCGACGGCGTTGCCCACGATCAGGTCGTCGCCCCTGCCGCCGGTCGCATTCTCGATCACGGTGCCGAAGGCGATCGAGACGTCGTCGTGGCTGGTGCCGAAGCGCGAGAATTCGCCCTCGTTCAGGTTCAGGACCACGTCGTTGGAGTGAGCCGAGGCGTCGAACGTGTCCTTGCCGCCGGTGTCCCAGATCGAATCGACGGTGGAATTGCGTGGGCTGGTGTAGGTGGTGTTGCCTGTCATGTGGTCGGCCGCGCCCCAGATGTCCTGCAGCGCGAGGATGTCGAACAGTTGCATCGCGGTGCTGTCCTGCCCGTTCTCGGGGTTCGCGCTGTAGGACATCACCGTGTACTTGTTGTTCTCGTACTCGGCCGGAAGCGATGGCGACGAGAAGCTGTGCTTCAGCCCCATCGCGTGGCCCAGTTCGTGCAGGATCAGGTTGGTTCGGGTGGTGATGTTCAGCCCGTTGTCGAAGACCGCGAAATTGTCATAGCTGGTGATGTCGTTGTTGCCATTCCACGAATAGCTGCTGCCGCCTTCGCCTGCGACGCCGTTGGGCAGGTCGACCTTGCCCAGGTTCATCATCGGGTCGGACCAGCCGGTCACCTCGACGAACTCGACGTTCAGAAACGTCTCGATATGCTCCATCGCGTCGCGGACAGCCTGCCGTTCGGAACTGGTCATCGCGGTCCAGCTGCTGTAGCCGCGCCATTGGTCAGGCGGGGCGGAGCCGTTTGCAAACTGGTAGGTGACCACGAAGCGCGCGTCGCCCGTATCGTTGATCGGGTTGCGGGCGTTGATGCCCGAAAACTGCATGCTGTCAATGATTTCGGACTGGCTGAGCATTCGTATATCCCTTGTTCTCGTTACCAATGTTCAGCCAGCAGACAGCGGAAATTGGGGCTTTTTGTGACCCAAGGTCAACAGTTCGCAGTTTTGCAATACTCAATCGGTTCCATTTGATGAATTTGCAAATACACAGATTGGCGCTTCTTTTTGCTGCACGAGAGGACTAGGATTTGCCCCGGATCGCCCCTGCCGACAAGGGGCGGGTTCAAGATCTGGTAAGCGGCTGATTACCGGTACCGGAAATCTAACCGGCTACGGCACCGGTTTCGGGGCCTCGATACAGGGGGAATACCGCCTTGCAAGAAATCCTCGATGAACTGGAGCGTCGGCGCGGTCACGCCCGCATGGGTGGCGGGCAGCGCCGGATCGATGCCCAGCATTCCAAGGGCAAGCTGACCGCGCGCGAGCGGCTGGACGTGCTGTTGGATGAAGGTAGCTTCGAGGAATTCGACATGTTCGTCGCCCATCGCGCGACGGATTTCGGCATGGCGGAACAGAAATACCCCGGCGACGGTGTCGTCACCGGCTGGGGCACGATCAACGGCCGCATGGTCTATGTTTTCAGCCAGGACTTCACGGTTCTGGGCGGCAGCCTGTCGGAAACCCATGCCCAGAAGATCTGCAAGATCATGGATATGGCGGTGCGCAACGGCGCGCCGGTGATCGGCCTGAACGATTCGGGCGGCGCCCGCATCCAGGAAGGCGTCGCCAGCCTTGCGGGTTATGCCGAGGTGTTCCAGCGCAACGTGCTGGCCTCGGGCGTCGTGCCGCAGATCAGCGTCATCATGGGGCCCTGCGCGGGCGGGGCGGTCTATTCGCCGGCGATGACCGATTTCATCTTCATGGTGCGCGACAGCTCGTACATGTTCGTCACCGGCCCCGACGTGGTGAAGACCGTTACCAACGAGGTCGTCACCGCCGAGGAACTGGGCGGCGCCAGCACGCACACGCGCAAGTCCTCGGTTGCGGACGCGGCGTTCGACAACGACCTCGACGCGCTGCTCGAGGTTCGCCGCCTGGTCGACCTGCTGCCGCTGAACAATCGCGAGCGCCCGCCCGAGCGGCCCGTGTTCGACGCGCCCGACCGGATCGAGACCAGTCTCGATACCCTGGTGCCGGACAATCCGAACCTGCCCTATGACATGCGCGAGTTGATCGCCAAGACCGCCGACGAGGGCGAATTCTACGAGATTCAGAAGGATTTCGCGGGCAACATCCTGACCGGATTCATCCGACTGGATGGCTCGACCGTTGGGGTTGTGGCGAACCAGCCGATGGTGCTGGCCGGATGCCTGGATATCGACGCCAGCCGCAAAGCGGCGCGTTTCGTGCGATTCTGCGACGCGTTCGAGATCCCGATCCTGACCTTCGTCGATGTGCCCGGCTTCCTGCCCGGCACCGGGCAGGAACATGGCGGCGTCATCAAGCATGGCGCCAAGCTGCTGTTCGCCTATGGCGAGGCGACGGTGCCCAAGGTGACCGTGATTACCCGCAAGGCCTATGGCGGGGCCTATGACGTGATGTCGTCCAAGCACCTGCGCGGCGACATCAACTATGCCTGGCCCACCGCCGAGATCGCGGTAATGGGGGCGAAGGGCGCGGTCGAGATTCTCTATCGCTCTGAACTGGATGCGCCTGACAGGATCGCCGCCCGGACCGAGGAATACGAGGCGCGCTTCGCCAATCCCTTCGTGGCCGCCGAAAAGGGGTTCATCGACGAGGTGATCATGCCGCACAGCACCCGCCGGCGCGTCACCCGCGCCTTCGCGGCCCTGCGCGGCAAAAGCCTGCAGAACCCCTGGAAGAAGCACGACAACATACCGCTGTGATGATGGCTCGCCCCGCGATATCGCCCCTCGATCCGCAAATGAACCGCGGCCAGTCGATTGTGCCCGTTGCATTTTCCGGCGCACCGCGTAGGCTTCTGTGCAGCGGGGGCAACCGCCGGCCGCTGAACAACAGACTGACCTACGGGGAAAGGACGTCTCCATGTCGCTTACTACCAAGATTCTTGGACTTCTCATTCTGGCCGGCATCGTCTCGGCCTGCGCCCAGCAGGAAGAGCCCGAGCCGATCCCCGCGCCCCCGCCGGCAATCGAGCCTGAGCCGACCTACAGCAAATTCTGATCTGAACATCCCTGCCGCCCGTTCGATCGGACGGGCGGCGGGACCCTTCCTGCGCTACCGCAGGTCGCGCATCGCGCTTGGTGGCGCACAAGATTTTCTCAACAAAACAAATGGTTTGCCATGCTGAAGCATCGGGGGTTCCCGGCGCGGATGTCGGGCACGGACTTTCAATTCACCCTGCGCCGGTCGGGCAAGGACGGGGCGACGCCGCTGCGCGCGCGCGAACGTTATGCCGACCGAAGACCGCAGGACCGTGCCGCCGACGCCGCTTTCCTGGCCGCGCTGTGGGATTATTTCGGCGAAGAGCCGTTCGAGCGGGGCAACCTGGACGCAGGCCGCCTGAGCTGGCTTTTCGGGCGCGAGGTGGTCGCCGTCGAGGATCCGTTCGATCCCGAAAGCTATGACGCGCTGCTGCGGATCGACGTTGAATGCGCCGCGAAAAGCTTTCCGGGCGTGATCGAATGACCCTTTGCCCGCATGTGGAGCGCCTGGGCGCGTCAGATTGGCGGAAATCCGCCATCTTTCAAAGTCTTTCAGATTGGCGCCCCATTGTGACGGGCACTTCCCCGGCAATCGCACTAGATATTGGGCGAAGCAACAAGAACGAAGGACCGATCCCATGCGTGTTATGGTCAAATCCGCTCTCGCCGTCGCCCTGCTGTCGCTTGCGGCCTGTGGCGACTCGTTTGAAGAGCAGGCGCTCATCGGTGCAGGCGCCGGTGCCGCCGGTGCCGTCGTGCTGGACGAAAGCGTCGCCGCGGGTGCGCTGGTCGGCGCGGCCGGCAACGTCGCCTACTGCAACGCCTACCCGGCCCAGTGCCGCTGATCCCGGCGCGGGCGGCCCTGCTGGCGCCCGCCTGACCTGCCGCCGCTTCGCCGCGCGGCACCCGGCCTTTGCCGCGTGCCGCGCCGCGGATGCAGGCCACCCAATCACCCGAATTCCAGTCGCACCCTGCCGCCCGTCGGGCCGTGGGGTGCCGTGCCGTGCGCCATCGGACCCTGTCCGCAGGCGGGGCGATGAAAGGGGCACCGCCTGATGTTCGACAAGATCCTGATCGCCAACCGGGGCGAGATCGCCTGCCGCGTCATCAAGACCGCCCGCCGCATGGGCATCAAGACCGTGGCCGTATACTCGGACGCCGACCGCGACGCGCTGCACGTGAAGATGGCGGACGAGGCCGTGCACATCGGCCCGCCCCCCGCGTCCGAAAGCTATATCGTCATTGACAAGATCCTCGACGCGGTTCGCCAGACCGGTGCGCAGGCGGTGCATCCCGGCTATGGCTTCCTGTCGGAGCGGGCCGAGTTCGCGCAGGCGTTGGCGAAAGAGGGTGTCGCCTTCATCGGCCCGCCGGTCGGTGCGATCGAGGCGATGGGCGACAAGATCACTTCGAAGAAGCTGGCGGCCGAGGCCGGGGTGTCGACCGTTCCGGGCTACATGGGCCTGATCGCCGACGCCGATGAGGCGGTGAAGATCGCCGGCGAGATCGGCTATCCGGTGATGATAAAGGCCAGTGCGGGTGGCGGCGGCAAGGGCATGCGCATCGCGTGGGACGAGACCGAAACCCGCGAGGGGTTCCAGTCGTCGAAGAACGAGGCGAAATCCAGCTTCGGAGACGACCGCATCTTCATCGAGAAGTTCGTCACCTCGCCGCGTCATATCGAGATCCAGGTGCTGGGCGACCAGCACGGAAACTGCATCTACCTGGGCG
>JBFHFG010000036.1:0-11704 GCA_041583815.1 Halovulum sp. | reverse complement strand
GGCACCGGTTTCCAGCGCTTCGGCGATGCGTTTCGCCAGCACGTTCGCCCGCGGCTCGAACAGGATCGCCTCGCGCTCGGGCGTCGCGGGCAAGGTAGCCAGCGCCCCACGGTTCGAGAACAGCGTCGGCACGCCGAAGCTGAGGCATTCATAGGCGGTCAGGCCGAAGGATTCATCCATCGAGGGCACCACCGTCAGCGGACGGTTGGTGACAAGGTAGCGGATCGCTGCCTCGTGGTCGTAGTTGTTCAGGAACTGGATCTCGCAATCCCAGTTCTGCGCGTACTCCAGAACGGTACTGGCCGCGTTGCGGTCCGAGTTGGTGCAGAACGCGCCCAGAAAGGTGATCTTCCGCGGCAGCTTCAGCCCGTTCTTATGCATGTACTTGATGGCGTCGAGGAAGGTGAAGAACCCCTTCCGGATTTCGAGCCGGCCGAAATAGGCGACCTCTTCGATGCCGGTGACAAGATCGCCCTGCCGTAGCCCCGTGTGCAGATCGGTCCGGTTCGGCAGAATATTGCTGATCGGGCGAGTGTCCTCGGGCAGGCGCCAGCCCTGCTCGGTGCACCAGTCGAGGATGTGCTGGCTGGGGGCAACGGTAAAGTCCGAGTACTCGGCCTGCTTGCGCTCCATCTCGTAGAGCGTGATGTCCTCGGCCGCGGCCGTCACCATGTTCAACGAACGCGCCCATTCGGACGGCCCGTGGATCACCGTGCCCAGGCGGGTGTTGGCGAAACCCAGCCCCAGTTGACGGGTCAGCGCTGTGTAATAGCCCAGCCCCAGGTAGTCGTGAAAATAAATGACATCAAATTCCTCGCCCCACGACTGAAGGTATTCCTTCACCGCAAACGACCGCTTCTGAATATTGTCGCGAGGATAGAACGTATCAAAATCCGCCCGAACGAACCGGATATTGCGGGCAGCGTAGTACTCTTCCCATTCGGGTGCATTTTCGGCGCTCAGGTTCGGATGTACGTACAGAACCGTAACGTCGTGTTCACGCGCGTGGTGTTCGGCCTGGCCGGCAAGCGCTGTCGCGATTCCGCCACCCGTAAACGGCCCCAGTATCTCCAGGGCCACAAAGCAAATCCGCATTAAACTTTCCCTCTCGCCCCCGGCAGACCTTGCCGAGACGCCTGTCGTCCAATTCGTTTGCCCCACCCCCGGAACCGTATGCGTCAGCCGGGGCCGATTTTCCACCCTTTTGGGGCGCGGTTGGTCTACATGCGGCATCCCGCCCGTCAAGGGCGAGCGCCAGGGACTCAGGAAAGCCGGTGGTAGAGTTCGTAATCGGCGGCGAAAGCACGTTCCATCCGGATCTGTGCATCCACCGAGATCACCACGTCCACCTTGGGCGAGACGTTCATCTGGCGGAACTCGAAGGGGCGGTCGAAACGTTCGCTCAGGAACCGATGAAAGGCCTCGATCTCGTCATAGCGGAACAGGTGCTCGATCCGGACCTCACCATCCTCGTCACGCAGGAAATCGTACTGCGACCCGATGTAATAGGTGAACTTCGGACGTTCGTCAGCCAGGAAACCGTCCACGAAAGTCTCGAAATCGATGTCCCGCGTGGACAGTTCCTCGGACTCGCCGTCGCGCTGCCGATAGCGATACCAGGATCTGATCCAGTCCATCGGGTGACGCATCACCGCGCAGCGCTCGGGCATGGGTACGCTGATGTGTTCGAACAGTGGGCCGAGCAGCGTCTCGTACTCGCGGGCGTTGAGATGCTTCGCGTGAGCTGTTCCCTGGAGCACGATACTGGAAACCGGACGCAGCTGGTCCTCAATCGCTGTCGAACCGGTCTTGGGCGCGGCCAGATAACACAGCCGCGCGGGAATTGATATGAGCACACCCCCTCCCGGCCCCGTCGAGCGGGACCTTAATCTTTTACCAAAGGCCGGGAATCCGGACCTCCCCCCAACCTGAACTGTAAACAATCTACGACGTTTGACAAAGGAATCTGTCAGCAGCGCCAGTACATTACCGGAAGTTGTCAGGGCGGACGGAATGTCCCGCAACGGGATCAGCCCTACTACCTGCTGCCAGGAAGGCCGAGACGATCACGGGTCGGACGTGGTGACCCCGACAGGATTCGAACCTGTAACCTGCCCCTTAGGAGGGGGCTGCTCTATCCAGTTGAGCCACGGGGCCGCCGCTCTCGGCATACCCCGTGACGGATAGCGTGGAAACCCTGAATGTGGGTGTCAGCCCCGGCCCTGAAGCACCACCCGTGCGGTCCGTGCAAGGATCCGCATGTCCATCCAGAAGCACAGGGACTGCGCATACTGCATGTCGAACGCGGCCCGCTGCGCCATAGTAAGGTCGTTTCGGCCACTAACTTGCCACAAGCCGGTGATGCCAGGCGTAACCTGAAGATAGGCGATCCGCGCGGCGCCATAGCCGTACAGCTCCTCGGCGGTCAGCGGACGGGGGCCGACCAGGGACATCTCGCCCCGCAGGACGTTCAGAAGTTGGGGCAGCTCGTCCAGGCTGCCTTTCCGCAGCAGCCGGCCCATGCGGGTGATACGCGGATCGTCGGTCAGCTTGCGATGTCGCTCCCATTCCTCGGCGGCCCGGGAATCGGTACGCAACCGCCGGGCCAGCGCCGCATCCGCATCCCGCACCATCGTGCGCAGTTTCCAGCAGGTGAAGCGCCTGCCATCGCGGCCGACACGCACATGCCCGTAGAATGGCGCGCCGCCGCTCAACACGGCCGGCACCGCCAGCAGCAGCACCAGCGGAACCGCCACCGGCGCAAGTACTGCCAACAGCAGCAGGTCGAGAATTCGTTTCACACCGCGGCGATACCGGTCGGTAACCGGCGCGCGGCCGGCGGTGCCGGAATAAAGGGGAAGGGTACTCTGGAATTGGGGCATCACTGTACGACTCCGGCGGCACGTCGGCCGATTTACTGAACTCGGTACGGTGAAGTTTTTGGAAAGTGCTTAACAAACTCCAAACTTAACTTAAATTAATCGCACTATATTTCATTAACCTTTGATTTACCTTGAGCCTGCAAGGTATCCCCATGAACACCCCGGCCTCATTCCCGGCGCGGGGGCGGGTCCTGCGGGGGTTTGCATGACACGTCTGACGCCCATTCCCGTTCCCGTCGCGCCTCTGCCATCGGAAACCCCGGCATTCGCCGGCTTGGCGACGCTATGGCGTGGCCGCTGGCGGATCCTTGCGATTGCCCTGTTGGCGGTGCTTGTCGGCGGGCTTTACGGATATCGCGTCGCGGCGCCCGTCTATCGGACCCACACGACAGTGATGCTGCTGCCGCAAGACCCGGAGGTGATCGACCTTGGCCGGGTCGTGCCAGCGTTGGGCCGGGACGAGCAGGTGCTGAACACCCAGGCGCAGGTGCTGAAATCGCGACTGCTGGTCGGCCGCCTGGTGGCCCGGCTGGACCTGATCCGCGACCCCGAGTTCAACGCTGCGCTGCGCCCCCCGCCCGAAGTCTCGCCGCGCCGGTTCCTGCGCCGGAAGCTCGAGGAACTCGGCGTGCTGCCACCCCCGCCCGCGGCCGCGGACCGGCCCGGCGCGCAGCTGGATGCAACCATCAACGCGGTGATCCGGCGCCTGAGGGTGGATATCGCACCGGAAAGCCTGGTGTTCGCGGTCTCGATAGGCACCCGAGATCCGGCGAAAAGTGCGCGCATCGTGAATACGCTGGCCGACATTTATATCGAGGACCAGGTCGCCGGAAAGCTGGCCGTGACCGACCGCGCCACCACCTGGCTGACCGAACGCGTGATGTCCTTGCAGCAACAACTGGAAGAGGCCGAGGCGCTGGCCCGCTCGGCCCGTGCCGCGCGCGGCCTGCACAGCGCCGGGGACCTGGCCGAGATGGAGCGGCGCCTTGCCGCCCTGCGCGAGCTGCGCGACACTGCCCCGCCCAGCGGCCCCTTGCGCGAATCTCTGGACGTAGACGCGCGCGTGCTCGAGGCGCAGGTGCAGCAGGCGTCGCGCGACCTGGTGACCGTACGCCAGCTGGAGCGCGAGGCCGAGGCCAAGCGCCTGCTGTACCAGAGCTACCTTGCGCGACTGCAGGAGACGTCTCTTCAGCCCGGCGTGCATGAACCCGACGCGCGGGTGCTGTCGCCCGCCGTAGTCCCGCTGTACCCGGCGTCACCCAAGCCGATCCTGATCCTGATTCTGGCGTTAATCACCGGCACCGGGGCAGGGGGCCTGTTCGTGCTGGGACAAGAAGAGCTCCGCCTTCGCCTGCGCGACGCCGACGAAGCCCGCGCGGTCACCGGGTTGCCGGTGCTGGGCACGATCCCCGAGGCACCCTCGGGTCGCGATCCGCTCGACGCGCTGACCCGCAATCCGGACGGTGCCCTGTCCGCGGCGGTCCGTGATCTGCGCGCGGGGCTGCTGCTGACTGCTGCGGGGGATCCGCCGCGCGTGGTGTTGCTGACCGCAAGCCACCGCAACGAGGGAACGTCGACACTGGCGCTGCTGCTGGCCGAAACCTTGTCAGCCTGGGGCCGCCGCGTGCTGCTGATCGAAACCGATGCCCGCCACAGTGCGCTGACCACCCGGTTCGGGCATGCGCACAAGCGCGGAGTGCTGTCGGTACTGGCAGCGCTGACCCCGTTCGAGGACGCCTGCTGGACCATCCCTGGCACCGGGGTTGATGCGCTGGTGGCAGAGTCAGTCTCGGCCAATGGCGCGGATCTATTCGGCACCGGCAGGTTTCCCCGGCTGATCGAAGGGTTGCGGGATCGCTATGACCTCATCCTGATTGACGCGCCACCGGTGCTGGAGACCGCCGATGCACGCGCGCTTGCCCCGGTGTGCGATGCATTGCTCTACCTCGTGCGGGCGCGCTCCACGCGGCGGGCCCAGATGCGCCGGGGGCTGGCGAAACTGTCCGCCCCCGGTTTGCCAGCCATCGGGCTGGTACTCAGTCGGGTGCGCGGTCGTGACAGGGGCTGAGCGCCGCCGCGCCGCGCTGTCGGTCGCGATGGCTGCGGCACAGGCGCTGGCCGCGCTGGCCGGGGCCGGTGCAACGCTGTTGCTGACCCGGACCATGGGGCCGGGCGCATTCGGGCAGGCAATGGTTCTGGTCGCGGCGGCAACGCTGGGCGCGGTCGCGGCAGGCGCGAACCTGGAGGGTGCTGCAATCCGGGTACTGAACGCGGGATCGGCACCGGTGCAGGCCCGGTTTCTTCGGTATAATCGCCGCATCATCGGGCTGGGCAGCGTTGCCTCGGCCTTGATTTGCGCGGGTCTTTGGGGATTGGGCGTGGCCCCGCTGCCGGCGATGCTGGCTGTCGCCTCGGCAATCCCCGCGCTGTCCCTGTTGCGCGCCACGGCCCGGCACGGTGCCGCACTTGGCGCACCGGGCGGGGCAGTCGCGATCCGTATCCTTGCGCGCCCCCTGACATTCCTGTGCCTTGCGATGCTGAGCCTTGCGACGGCCCTGACGCCGCCGGTCTGGGCGCTGGCCGCGACGCTGGCCGCAGCCGCTGCGGGTGGCGTGATGCTGCAGTTGTTGGTGCTTCGCCCGGTCTTGCGGTCCCTGCCGCCAGCCGCGCGCGAGGTGCCTGGGGCGGGGTGGCTGCGGATGGGGCTGGCGCTGGCCCCGGCACTGCTGCTGCAGGAACTGTTCCGGGACCTTGTGCTGGTTGCTGCAGGACCAGTCCTGCCCTTACCCGACCTGGGCGTGCTGGCCATCGCGCTGACCCTGTCCGCACTGCCTGGCCTGACCATCGCGGCGGTCGACATTGCCACCGGCCCACGGATCGCGCGTCTCGCCGCCGCCTCCCAGGCCGACGAAACCTCGCATGCATTGGCCGAGGCCGCCCGGCTGCGGCTGCTGGGGCTGTGCTGCGCCCTGCCGGGCCTGGCGCTGATCCTGCCCCCGGCGCTGCGCCTTGCGGGCGCGCCGATGGCCGCCGTACCCGTCTGGGCGCTGGTCCTCGTGCCCGTCGTCCGGACTGTCCTGGGGAACCCCGCCATGCTGCTGGCCGCGCTGGGTCGCGCACGCACTGTCGGACGATTGTCTGCCACAGCGGCGGGACTGACCGCGCTGGCTGTCGCCGGTGCGGGCGCCGGTTGGGGCGCGACCGGCGCGGCCATTGCTGCGGCGGGCGGCGCAGGGACGGGCCAGTTCCTGTTGTGGTGCGCCTGCCTGCGGGTGTCCGGGCAGGATTGCTCGATCCTGGGAATGCTCAGGCCGCGGCGCCGGTTCGCGCGACCCTGATCCCCCGGCGACGCCGTCCACCTAGCGTTGCTGCCGGGAACAAGGCCTGCGCGCGGGCGTGAAGGATCTGGTCCGGCTCGACCAGCGCATCCAGCCGACGAGACTGCGCCGGGGTCAGCGCAACGCCCTCGCCGGTTCCGCGATTCAGCCGAGGCAGTGTCGGTCGCGCACCGAAGGCGTCAGCGAAGGCATTCAGGAACGGCCCGGGTGCTTCGAGCGATCCGATCAGGGCAAAGGTTTCCAGCCGGTCCATCGCAATGCGCAAGGCGGTATCGGCCGCATCGATCCTGGCAGGATCGGGGTGACCTGACAGATAGCGCAGCATCTGCCGCCCCATGCGCAATCCGACAGGACTGTCCAGCCAAGCATCCAGATCGTCGGGGATCACCCCAGCCCGAACCGCCATGCGATAGTTCGACAGCGCCCGCGCGCGCGGTGCACGCATCATGGTGACCAACCCATAGCCCTGCGCGCCCGCCGCGCGCAGCAGGGTGTCCGAAAGCAAGACATGGCCGAAGATCAGCGGCACCCCCGCGGCGACATGGGTCAAAGCCAACCCTTCGCGCAGGGTGAAGGTGCGGCTGCCGTGGTCCAGCTCTTCATGGCATAACCGCGCGTCGTCCCGCCCGAAGGACAGCATCGCCGCCGCGCGGCGGGTGGCAATGGCGTCGACCGCGCCCAGCTTGCCATGCAGCGGCACGGTCCCCGCCAGCCCTGCGGTCAACGAGGTGCCGCCGCATTTCGGCAGGTGCACGAACAGGCAGCGTCGGCGCAGCCCAGCGCCGGGGATCGTGTGCCGTGCGCGCGCGCCCAGCAGCGCAAAACGGCGGCGCAGGCGACCGGCTTCAGGCGGCACGCGACATAGCCTTGGCGGTATCGGCGGCAATGGAAAAGACACCGGGCTGCGGAAGGTCCAGCATCCGTCCGACATCGGCGCGCGACAGGCAGAACTCGGTTCCCGGCCGCGCCAGCAAACCGCGCCGGACCCTGCCCAGCGCCGTGCGCCCGGCATCCAGCACCGGCACGAGCACATCGGCCCGCGCCTCGGGGATCACCAGGCCCAGCGCCCTTCGCTGGACCGCGTTGGCGGTTTCGGTCCCGGCGACGGCGATCACCGGACAGCCGAAGAACCCGGCCTCGTACAATCGGTTCGGCAGCAGCCAATCCGAGTTCGCCCCAGCCTGCCACAGGTCCTGTCCCCAGACGCAATCTAGCCCGCGATAGGCCTGCGCCAGACCCTGTGGATAGGAATAGGGTCCCTCGTATCGCATGTTCGGTCGGACCGAGAGGACGCGATCAAACTCCGGCAACTGGTGTCGGTGGACCACCCCGCGCAGCACGATCTGTACGCGCGGTCCCATCCGATCAGCGGTATCGGCCAGCAGTGCCAGCGTGCGGGGGCAGCGCAGGGTGCCGACCCAGCCCAACCGCAGCGACCTTTCGGGACGGGGTTCAGCGGCGGGGCGTGGCGGCGGGCCGTCAGGCCACCAGATCCCGTTCTCGACCACCTGCACGGGGCCGTCCCAACCGTGAACCGGCCCGAAATGCGCGTCCAGGTAGCGGGGGGAACTGACCACCAGCCGGTGCGTTCGGTCCAGCACGAACCGCTCGGCGCGGCGCGCCAGCGCGGCGAACGGACCGCGCCTTGCGAACAGGCCATGAATGTCCAGGCACTGATAAACCAGCGGGGCGCGTGTTCCGCTGGCCCATCGCCCCAGCAACGCCAGTAGCGCCATATCGAGATTTCGCGCCAGCAGCACGTCGGCCTGCCGCAGCCGCCGCCGGTGCCACAGCACCCGCACCGCGCCGCGCGCCAGCGCCACGAGCCGCCCCAGCCCGATACCGTTTGGCGCATGACCCAGCGGCGTATCCTGCCATTCGGGGTGGAACCCGGCGTTCATATTGCCACGCCGGAACGAGAAGCTGCTGACACAGGCATCGCAGGCGCGGATCGCGCGGATGGTGCGGATCTGGCTGGCCTCGGCAATGTCGAAGGCGAACACGACGACCCGGCGGGCGCGGTTTTCGGCTTCGGTCCTTGCGACAGTCATGCGCGTACCGGGGTCCAGTGAACCCGCGTGCCTCCGCGCATCGCACGCAACACGCCCCATGTCGTGCCCAAAAACCCTTGGGCGATCCGCCACAGCGCGGACACGACCGGCAGACCCAACGCCGCGCCCAGCGCCCCGACCGCGATCAGGATGACCGCGGGAACGAAGACGCCATGCACCGCGGCAAGGCCCAGCGCCGCAGCACCGCCCGAGACCAGCCAAAGCCCAGAAAACCAGCGCAGCAGCTTGTGCGAGACGTATTTGAACCGATCCAGCGGCGACAGCAGGTGCAGCCTGCGCCTGATCTGGCCGTGTGCATGCCAGGCCCCGCAGGCCACGCGGGCAGCGCGGGCGAAACCATGACGGTCCGGCACGGCGGCCTCGCGCACCTCGACCTGCGGGACCGAGACAACCCGGCGACCGGACAGCAACGCCTCCATCGATGGGCGGAAATCGTCCGAAGCCGCCGTCCCGAACCGCGGATACAGGTCGCGCCGGATCGCCCACAGCGCCCCGTCGCAGCCGATCATCGAACCACTGCGTGTTTCCTGCCGCTTGATGTATTCCTCGAGCCGCCAGTAGGACCGGCCTACAGCGGCATCCGCACCGCCGGGGATCAGCCGCGCCGCTACCGCCCCGATCGAGGGGTCCGCGAACGGCGCTACCAAACGGCGCAGCGTATCTCCTCGAAACCGGACATTGGCGTCCATCAGCACCAGGATCTCGGCGTCGGTCTCGTCGATCAGCCTGCGCAGGCCCTCGGCCTTGCCCACCGGCTGGTCGGCATGGCGGGCGCGAACCAGCGACCGCGCCCCGCGCAACAAGCGTCCGGTCGTGTCGCGGCTGGCATCTTCCCAGGCCAGGATCTGCAGGTCCGGCCAGTGCATCCGCACGTCGCTGAGCATACGCAACGTATGCGGCAGGTCGGCGGCCTCGTCGCGGGCGGCGAACAGCAGCGCCACGCGCCGGGGCACCGGGCCATCCATCCGGGGCAGTGGCGCGGACGGAAGCAGGCGCAACAGCAGCGGATAGATCGCGAAAGGATAGACCAACAGCAGCGCCGAGAGTCCCAGGATGATCCAAAGGGTCCAGACCAGCATCGTCACGCACTCCATTTTCTCACGTCGGGCGGCCCGCCCGGTAATCCGGCGTTAACCCTGCGCGGCAAAGGTTAAGGAATTCTTTGCCCGATTACGGAGCCTCCGATGACCGTCGCGCCGCCCACCCACGTGCTGCTTGCGATCCCCACCTACCGCCGTCCGAAGGGGCTGGCCCGCCTGCTGGATGCGCTGGCCCGGCTGGACGTGCCGCGCGGATGCCGGCTCGACGTACGCGTGATCGACAACAGCGCCGAAGGCGGGGCGCTGGCCCAGGTCACGGCCCGGGCCTGCAATTTCCCGCTGCCCCTGCACGTCGCGCACGAACCGCGCCAGGGCCTGTCCCGCGTGCGCAACGCCGCGCTGGTTGCCGCACTGAAGAAGGACTACGACGCACTGGCCTTCATCGACGACGATGAAACCCCTCGGCCCGAGTGGTTGCGCGCGCACCTCGCGGCCCTTGCCGCTACCGGGGCCGATGCGAGCCTGGGGGCGGTGCATGCCGACTGGGCTTCCACCCCGCCGGACTGGGTCCGCAACGGCGGGTTCCTGGAGCAGCGGGGCCGGGTACACCGCGCCCCGGTTCCCGATGCGGCGACGTCCAACATCCTGCTGCGGCTGGGCCCGGTGCGGCGCGCCGGGTTGCGCTTCGATCCCGCCTATGACCTGACCGGGGGCGAAGATACTGCCTTTTTCGCCACCTATGCCCATGCCGGGGGGCGCATCGTCTTCGCCGCAGATGCCATCGTGGACGAAACCGTGCCGCCGCATCGCGCCACGCTGCGCTGGCTGTGGCGACGTTGGCGGCGAACAGGCGAAACCTCGGCCCGAATCGCGCTGGCACAGGGGTCGGGCCGCGTACGCACATCGATCCGGGGGCTTGTGCGCCTGGCCGCCGGTTGTGCGCTGACGCTCGGCACGCTGCCATTGGCGGTTCTGGGGCAGTCGACGCTCTGGGCGCGCGGTTTGCGGATCGCCGCGCGCGGTCTGGGATTCCTGGGCGCGGCGCGCGGACGGCTGACTGCCGAATATGCCACACCGGAGCGCTGAGCGATGCGGCACCTGCACGCCCTTGACGAGGTTCGCGGCCTGGCCGTGCTGATCGTCTTCGCCAGCCACGCCGCGAACGACGGCCTGCTGCCTGCCTGGCTGGGCGGTGGCGCGGGGCAAAGCGGCGTGCAGGTGTTCTTCCTGCTCAGCGGATTCCTGATGGCACGGCTTTATGCGACGCAGTCCTTCGACTGGGTCGCCGCGACACGTTTTGGCGCAGCGCGTGCGGCGCGGATCCTGCCGCTCTATGGCCTGGTCATCGGCCTGTCGCTGCTGGCCGCCACGCTGGGCTTCGCCCCGCACTACCGTTTCGACAACACGTCCCAGGCGCTGGCTGCGTTGGCCCTGCTGCACGCCCCGCAAGAACTCTGGTCGATCCCCGTCGAAGCGCAGTTCTATGCCCTGTTCCTGCTGATCTGGGCGCGCATCGGCGCGCAACCCGCGACGCTGGCGTTGCTGGTCCCGCCGGCTTTCCTCCTTGCGGCGGGCTGGCGTGGGCTGGTGTCTGACGTAATGATCCTGATCCCCTACCTGCCGGTATTCCTGGCCGGTGTCTGGTTGGGAACGCTGCCTGCAAAGGCACTCAGACCGCTGGACGCTACGTGGATCCGTTGGTTTGCGCTGGCGTTTCTGATCGGCATCCTGCCGGGCCTGCGCCCAATGCTGATGCCCGAGATCTGGGACGGCTTCTATCCCCGCTTCTGGCTGGACCCGCCGCGCTTGCTGGCCGCGCTGCTGCTCGTCGCATCGGCGGCGGCATGTGGCGGGAACTGGCTGGCAGGTGCGCCACTGGCAGCGCTCGGGCGGGTGTCGTTCGCAGTCTACCTGTTTCACCGCCCGGCGCTGCACTGGATTGGCGCGGAGTGGGGCGCGGCTGGGGCGTTCGCCCTCACGCTGGGCCTGGCAATCCTGTCGCTTCACCTGGTCGAACGCTCTGCGGGCCGCTGGATGAAGGCCGCGCTGTCCCCGCCCCGGCGGCCAGCGCCACGACCAGGAACAGGGTGATCTCGTGCGGGCGGTAAAGGGACGATCCCAGCAGCGACAACACCACCAGCGTGGCCAGTACGACAAGCGCCCAGGTACGTTCGGGCGCTGGCGGATGAGCGGCCACCGCGCTGGCAGCATGAATCAGCAACAGCGCCATCGCGGTCAGACCCAACGGCCCGGTGCCGACAAGGATCTCCAGCGCGAAGTTGTGGAAGGACGCGACCGTATCGCCGTAAAGCGCCGCCAGAAGCTCCGCCTCACGGGCATGCTCCGGCGCCGTCCAGAAAGCCAGGTAGCCG
>JBFHFG010000035.1:0-12057 GCA_041583815.1 Halovulum sp. | reverse complement strand
GTTCGTGGTCAGGGCCGGGCCGATGGGGCCGTCGAATGCGCCGAACGCCATAGCCTGGATCTGGACCGGTCCATCGCCCACCCGAAGACTCAGGTGCGAATCACCCACGCGCCGCGCATTGCGGATGCGGACATCCGGCAGCACGAAACGCGGCTGAGGCGCCCCGGCGCCGAACGGACCTGCGCGGTCCAACGTCTCGACGAACTCAGCCGTTGCGGCCTGCGGGCTGAGCATTCCGCCGATCTGCAAGTCCGCAGGTCCGGCTGTGCCTGCGCCCTGACGGGCGAGAAGCGCCGACAGACGCTCCATTGCCTCGGGCAGGGCCTGCTCCGCCACTGTCAGGCCGGCTGCCATCCGGTGACCCCCTCCGCGCAGCAGCAGCCCCTCTGCGGTGCAGGTGGCGATGGCAGCGCCAAGATCGACACCGGGGATCGATCGGCCCGATCCCTTGCCGATGCCCTTGTCTAGGCCGATGACCACCGCTGGTCGGTTGAACGCCTCTTTCAGGCGCGATGCCACGATGCCGACGACCCCTGGGTGCCAGCCTTCGCCGGCGGCCCAGACCAGCGGGCCGTCAGGGCCGCGCGCCTCGGCCTGTGCGATCGCCTGCATCTGAACATCGGATTCGATGGCCCGCCGTTCGACGTTGAATGCATCAAGCTGCGTGGCAAGAAGCGCTGCGCGCTGGGGATCGCTTTCGGTCAGCAGCCGCGTTCCCAGGTCGGCCTGTCCGACCCGCCCGCCGGCATTGATGCGGGGACCCAGCACATAGCCCAGGTGGTAGGGCGCTGGCGGAGAGCTGAGCCCGGCAACGTCGGCCAGCGCCGACAGGCCCGGGCGACCCCGGCGGGCCATGACCGATATCCCCTGCCGCACCAGCGCCCGGTTCAGCCCCACCAGCGGCGCAACATCGGCTACCGTCGCCAGCGCCACAAGGTCCAGCATCGACATGAGGTCGGGTTGCGAATCTCCGGAGGCGCGGCGTGTCCGGTTCAGCGACACGAGGAACATGAACACCACGCCCGCGGCGCACAGATAGCCCAGGTCGCTGCCTTCGTCCTGCCGGTTGGGGTTCACCACCGCGCCGGCCTCCGGCAGCGTCTCGGCACCAAGGTGGTGATCCAGGACGATCACCTCGGCACCCGCCGCACGGGCGGCGGCAATAGGTTCATGCGAAAGCGTGCCACAATCTACGCAGATGATCAGCTGGTGACCCGAGGCCAGCTGCTGCATCGCGGGCGTGTTCGGCCCGTACCCTTCATCGATCCGGTCCGGCACGTATATCGTCGGGGTCATGCCGACCTGCCGCAGCCAGTCGTGCAGCAAAGCGGCCGAGGCCGCACCGTCGACGTCATAATCGGCAAAGATCGCGATCTTGCTGCCCTTGCGCAGATGCTCCACCGCAATCTCGGTCGCGCGGTCCATGTCCTTCAGGGTCGAAGGGTCCGGCATCAGGGCGCGCAACGTGGGCGCCAGGTAGCTTTCGCAACCCGCCGCGTCGACCCCGGCGCGCGCAAGGATCAGGCACACTTGTTCGGCCAGGCCAGTCTGTTGCGACAGCGCCTGCGCCATGCGCAGTTCATCAGAGGCCGGACCGACCCAGCGCCGCCCGGTCAGGGAGTGTGCAACACCTAGAAAACTGTCGCTCACTGGCGCCTCCGTGGACCTCCGCCTGGGGCAAGTCCCAGCGCCATCTTCAGCAGCCGGGACACGCCGGTTACAAGGATGCCGACGCCCAGAACGGCGAAAAGCGCGAAACGCTCGACGCGCCCGCTGTTGATCGCTTCCATCGCCAGGTAAAGGCCGAGAATGCCAACGGCGAGGAAAGCAATCGACCAGACCACCGCGCGTCGTGGGAAGCGCGGGGCTGGCCGTGGAGTGTGTTCCGCGGCCGGGGCGGCGGTGCTGTCGCCGTATCCGACCTTGCGGATCACTGGTTCTTCTGGCGGTAGAACAGGCGCCGGACCGAACCGGTCTTGGACCGCATCAGGATCGTCTCGGTCTCGAGATAGTCGCCGTCCCTGCGCGCGCCCGACACGAGGCTGCCATCGGTGACGCCGGTTGCGGCAAAGATGACGTCTTGCGTGATCATATCGTCACGGGTGTAGACCCGGTCGAGGTCGGTGATGCCTGCCTTGCGCGCGCGGCCACGCTCGTCATCGTTGCGGAACATCAGCCGACCCTGGATCTGGCCGCCCATGCATTTCATCGCGGCCGCAGCCAACACGCCCTCGGGTGCGCCGCCGGCCCCCCTGTACATGTCAATGCCGGTCTTGCGGGCTTCGGCGGTGTGGATCACACCGGCAACGTCACCGTCGGTGATCAGGCGGATCCGCGCGCCAGTGGCCCGCAGTTCGGCGATCATGTCGACGTGGCGTGGTCGTTCAAGGACGCAGACCATGATGTCGCTGGGTTTGCACCCCTTGTGCTTGGCCAGGGTCTCGACCCGCTCGGACGGGGTCATGTCCAGGTTCACCAGGTTTTCGGGATAGCCGGGGCCGATCGCCAGCTTGTCCATGTAGACGTCGGGGGCGTGCAGCATCGATCCGCGCGGTCCCATGGCAATGACGGCCAGGGCGTTGGGCATGTCCTTGGCGGTCAGCGTCGTGCCTTCCAGCGGATCAAGGGCGATATCCACGCCGGGGCCTTCGCCGCTGCCGACCTCTTCGCCGATGTACAGCATGGGCGCTTCGTCGCGCTCGCCCTCGCCGATGACGACCACGCCCGAAATATCGAGCATATTGAGCTGCTTGCGCATGGCGTCTACGGCGGCCTGGTCGGCTGCCTTCTCGTCACCCGTGCCGATCAGCCTTGCGCTGGCGATCGCCGCCGCCTCGGACACGCGGGCAAGTCCGAGAGACAACATCCTGTCGGCAAAGATTCCGAGTTGCTCGGCCATTTGGTTTCCTCCTGATGCGGGACCAATCCCCTAATGCGTCTACACGCGCGCGGCCGTCGGGGAAAGGCCGTAGGGCCCGCCCCGGCAACCCGGTTCAGACCGGCTCGATCCGATAGGCCACGGGCTGCCCGGTTGACACGTCCATCGCCGCGATCCGGTGCAAGGCGTCCTCAAGGGCCGCATGATGACACCCGTGTGTGACGATCAGTACCGGGGCCGAGGCGTCGGATTCGTGCTGGATTTGGCGCATCCGGTCGATCGAAACGCCTGCTGTGCCCAATGCGTCCGCGACCTTGGCCAGCGTGCCGGGCCGGTCGGCCAGGTCCAGGCGTAGGTAATAAGGTGCTTTGGCCGAGCTGCTGGCGCGGACCGGCTCTGCAAGACCGCCCGCGGGAACGCCAAATGCGGGAATGACCTGGCCACGGGCAATGTCGATGATGTCGGCCATCACCGCAGAGGCCGTCGGGCCGGCGCCTGCGCCCGGCCCCTGGTAAACTGTCTGCCCGACAGCGTCGCCTTCCAAGACCACCATGTTGGACACGCCTTCCAGCTGGCCCAGCGGCGAGGTCATCGGCACCAGGCAGGGCTGCATGCGCTGCTCGACGCCACCATCGGTCTGTGTCGCAACGCCCAGCAGCTTGATGCGATACCCCAGGTCGCCGGCATAACGGATGTCCGTCAGCGTCACCCGCTCGATCCCCTCGATCAGGATGCCGTCATAGTCTACACGGGTGCCGAAGGCGGTGGCGGAGAGCAACGCGAGCTTCTGTGCGGCGTCCTGCCCGCCTACGTCGAACGACGGGTCAGCTTCGGCATAGCCAAGCCGCTGCGCGTCGGCGAGGATATTGTCGTAGTCACCGCCGGTCCGCTCCATCTCGGTCAGGATGTAGTTGCAGGTGCCGTTCATCACGCCCATCACCCGCGAGATGGCATTGCCGGCCAATCCTTCGGTCAAGGCTTTCACGCAAGGGATGCCACCCGCGACGGCTGCCTCGAACTTCAGGGCAGCGCCATTCGCCTCGGCTTGCGCCGCAAGCGCGAAACCGTGATGCGCCAGCATCGCCTTGTTCGCGGTGACGACGTGTTTTCCGCTGTCCAGCGCGGCTTCGGTCGCAGCCTTGGCCGGACCGTCTGCGCCACCCATGACCTCGACGAACAGGTCGATGTCGTCCCGGCGGGCCAGGACGACGGGGTCGTCCTCCCAGTCATAGCCGGACAGGTCGACGCCCCGGTCCGTTCCCCGAGAACGCGCGGTGACCGCCACGATCTCGATCGGGCGGCCGGCACGCCGGGCCATAAGGTCGGGATGCGTCTGCAGAATGCGGATCAGTCCGCTGCCGACCGTTCCCAGGCCGGCAATCGCGATACGCAGCGGTGCGGTCATGAAATTCCCCTGTTAACTTGGGCGTTCCCTTAGTCGAGGGGAGGCCGGCCCGCAAGCCTGCGGCCGTATGGCGCAGGGCTCAGGGCTCTGCGAAACCCCAGCCGTCGGGCTCGTAGCCGTGGATCAGCGCGATGCGGCTGGCGCGTTCCTCGTGCTGCCATATGGCGTCCGCGTCCAGCGGGACAGAGTCCGCAACTACCCGCAGCCCGCCGCCCTCGCCGTCCTCGACGGAATAGCCGAACATGCCCATCTTGCGCACGGCCGCTGCGCGGTCGGCGGCCTCGGTCGGCCTGAACTCCAGGTCCAGATCGATCTTGGTGCCCTTTGGCAGGTTGGTATCGGTCAGGATCTGCTGGACGGTCAGCCGCGTGACGGCCTGTTGATGTTCCCAATCCCAGGCTTCTTCGGCCGCGGTCATTCCGCGGCCTCGGACGGGGTGTACCGGGACAGCATCTTCGCAGGATCGGCCAGGACCTGGCGGATGTTGCGCGCCGCCTGGCGGATTCGCTGCTCGTTCTCGACCAGGCCGATGCGAACATAGCCTTCGCCATACTCGCCGAAGCCGATCCCGGGCGAGACTGCGACCTCTGCCTCTTTCAGCAGCATCTTGGAAAACGCCATCGAACCCATTTCAGCGAACGCGGGCGGGATCGGCGCCCAGGCGAACATGGTGGCAGGCGGGGCGGGAATGTCCCAGCCGGCGCGGCTCATCGATTCTACCAGCACGTCGCGGCGCGACCGGTAGATGCCCCGGATCTCCTCGACGCAGTCCTGAGGGCCGTTCAGTGCAGCGGCGGCAGCCACCTGGACCGGCGTGAAAGCGCCGTAGTCCAGGTAGCTCTTGATGCGGGTCAGGGCGCTGATCAGGCGGCTGTTGCCGACCGCGAAGCCCATGCGCCAGCCCGGCATGGCGTAGGTCTTCGACAGCGAGGTGAACTCGACCGCCACGTCCTTGGCGCCATCGATCTGCAGGATCGACGGGGGCGGATTTCCGTCGAAATAGATCTCGGCATAGGCCAGATCGCTCAGCACCCAGAGCTCGTGCTTGCGGGCAAAGCGCACCAGTTCGGCATAGAAATCCAGATCGGCCAATTGCGCCGTCGGGTTCGACGGGAAGCTGACGACGACCGCAACCGGTTTGGGCACCGAATGAACGACCGCGCGGTCCAGTGCGCGCATGTAGGCCTCGGGGTGGAACTTGCCGTCCGCCTCGAGCGCCTGGATGTGGCGCAGCGTGCCGCCGGCGATCATGAAGCCGTAGGGGTGGATAGGGTAGCTGGGGTTGGGCACCAGCATGACGTCGCCCGGCGCGGTGATCGCCATCGCCAGGTTCGCCAGACCTTCCTTCGAGCCGAGAGTCGCGATGACCTCGGTCGCGGGGTCCAGTTTCACGCCGAAGCGCCGTTCGTAATAGCCGGCCTGGGCGCGGCGCAGGCCGGGAATGCCCTTGGAGGCGGAATAGCGGTGGGTGCGCGGCTTGCGCACGGTCTCGCACAGCTTTTCGACGATATGGCTGGGCGTATCCATGTCCGGATTGCCCATGCCGAAGTCGATGATGTCCATGCCCGCCGCTCGGTACTCTGCCTTCAGCCGGTTCACTTCGGCGAACACATAGGGCGGCAGACGCTTGATGCGGTAGAATTCCTCGGGCATCGGACAGGCCTCGTTGACGTGGGTGAAGTGTGCGGGTTTTAGGGCTGCGGGCGGATCAACACCAGCGCTTTTGTTCGTCTCAGTCCGCCTGCGGCGCGGTTTGCAACCGGCGCAGTGCCGCCGGGGCGATCACCGGGCCGGAAAGCGCTGCCGCGCGCGCGCGCAGCGCATCTGCCCGGTCGGAAAGCGGGGTCGTGTCCGCCGCGGGCCCGGTGGTCTGTCCCGCCGCGTCCACTTGCGCCTGGCTCAGCAGAGACGGAAAGTCGGCCCTGCGCGCCTGCGGCGACGGTTCGTACCCGGTCTCGGGCGCCTTCAGCCCGCAGCCAGCCACGATGCCGCACAGCGCGAAGACAGGCAGATTGATGACGCGAAAGCGCCGTTGCTGTACAACCAAGGTAAGAGAGCCCATTCCACCGTCTCCACAGGTGCGGGAAGGATAGGGCTGAGGGGGAAGACCTGCAAGGAAGCGACCGGACCATGACGAGCGATAGCGAGAACACCCTGCTGGAGCAGAGTGCCGAAACCGCCGCGAACATGACCGAGGTCATGGAAATCACACAGAAGATCTGGTCGCGGTTCATCGAGGCGCAGGCCGAGGACGGTCTTCCGCGCAATGCCGATCCGCTGAATACGATGCCGGCCTGGCTCGCGCTGGGCCGGGCGATGTACGAGAACCCCAAGCAGGTTGCCGACGCGACACTGGACTTGTGGGCGGATCAGACCGCGCTGTGGCAGGCCGCGACTCTGAAGTGGCTTGGCGCCAAGGACGCCGAACTTCCCGAGGCGGCGCATAAGGCTTCGGCCGGGAAACGGTTCCAGCACCGGGAATGGTCCGAGAACGCGCTGTTCGATTACCTCAAGGAGAATTATCTGCTGACGGCAGGCTGGCTGAACCACACGGTCCACACGGTCGGCGACATGGACCCGCGCGAGCGCAAGAAGGCCGAGTTCTATACCCGGAACTTCGTCGAGGCGATGAACCCCGCGAATTTCTTCGCATTGAACCCCGAGGTGCTTGAGGCGACGGTCGAGCAGAAGGGCGCAAACCTGGTGCGCGGCCTGAAGATGATGCTGGCAGACCTGGAGCGCGGGAAGGGTCAGTTGCTGATTCGCCAGACCGATATGGAGGCGTTCGAGGTCGGGCGTGACATGGCGATCAGCCCGGGCAAGGTCGTGTTCCGCAACGAACTGTTCGAACTGCTTCAGTACAGCCCCACGACCGAAAAGGTACGGGCCAAGCCCCTGCTGATCATCCCGCCGTGGATCAACAAGTACTACGTGCTGGATCTCAACGAGAAGAAATCGATGGTGAAGTGGCTGGTTGCCCAGGGCTACACCGTTTTCATGATTTCGTGGATCAACCCGGATGAACGCCAGCGGGACGAAACCTGGGACAGCTACCTGACCAAAGGGGCCATGACCGCGATCGACAAGGCGCTCGAGGAGACCGGGCAGACGTCGCTGAACGTGGCGTCCTATTGCATCGGTGGCACGTTGACCGGCACGCTGATGGCCTATTTCGGCAAGACCGGGGACAAGCGGGTCAGCTCGGCCACCTTCTTTACCGCGCAGCTGGATTTCGCAGACGCGGGCGAATTGCAGGTTTTCGTCGATGACCAGACCATCCGGGCTGTCGATGACGAGATGGAAAAGGGATACCTGCCCGCGAACAAGATGGCGCAGGCGTTCAACATGCTGCGCTCGAACGACCTCATCTGGTCCTATGTCGTGAACAACTACATGCTGGGAAAGGACCCGTTCCCGTTCGACTTGCTGTACTGGAACGCGGATTCGACGGCCATGCCTGCCAAGGTCCACCATTTCTACCTGGACCGGTTCTATGACGACAACGACTTCGCGTCGGGTCGCCTGGCGGTGCTGGATACCCCCGTAACGCTGGCCGACATAAAGGTGCCGGTTTATCATGTGGCTACGAAAGAGGATCACATCGCGCCGGCAGCCTCGGTCTATCGCGGCGCGCGCATGATGAGCCGGGCCAAGGTGCGTTTCGTGCTGTCCGGCTCTGGTCATATCGCGGGCGTGGTGAACCCGCCCGCCGCGGGCAAGTACCAGTACTGGACCAACGAAGACATGACCGATCCCGAGATCTCGGAATGGCTGGCAGGGGCCGAGGAAACTGCCGGAAGCTGGTGGCCGGATTGGGACAAATGGCTTGCTGCGCGCTCGGGGCGGATGGTGAACGCGCGCGAACCGGGGCAGACGCTTGGCGTGATCGGCGATGCGCCGGGCGAGTACGTCAAGGTTCGGTTCGACAAGCGTTGAGGGCCCGGTGAGGATCACCCGCCGATCCCTTCTGGGGACCATCGCCGCCGGCACCGTGCTGCCGGCCTTTCCGCTGTGCGCGGCAACCGGGGAACTGCGCGCGTCGGTGCGAGACGTGCAGCTTGCGCCGGGCAACTTTCCGACGACGCAGATGTGGGTCTATGGCGATACCGCGCCCGGTCCGACGATCCGAGCGACCCAAGGGGCGCGTGTGGTGCGCGAGGTGGTGAACGATCTGCCGCAGGCGACCACAGTACACTGGCACGGCATACGGCTTGAAAATGCGATGGATGGAGTGCCCGACCTGACGCAGGATCCGATCGCGCCCGGTGAGCGGTTCACGTACGACTTTAGCGTGCCCGATGCGGGCACCTACTGGTATCACTCACACTTCAATGCGCTTGAACAGGTCTCCCGCGGGTTGTCAGGGCCGTTGATCGTTGAGGAGGCGGAACCGCCCGAGGTCGATGACGATATCGTGCTGGCACTGTCCGACTGGCGGCTGGTCGATCCGGCCGCGATCAGCGAGGACTTCGGCAATCGGCACGATGCCTCGCACGCCGGGCGGATCGGCAATTTCGTCACCACCAATGGAACGGCAGCATTCAGCCGCTCGGTAAAGCGCAATCAACGCCTGCGCCTGAGGCTGATCAACATGGCGCCCGCGCGGATCTTCGAGCTATCGGTACAGGGGCTGTCCGGCTGGGTGGCCGCCATCGATGGAATGCCGGTCGAACAGCTACTTCCGATCGGGCAGATGTTCCTGGCGCCGGGCGGGCGCATCGACCTGATCGCAGATGTTACAGCCGACGTGGGGCAAGAGGCTTTCCTTCTCGAGATTTTCCAGGGTGAGGGGTTCGCCTTGGCCGCGTTCCCGGTGGAAAAGGGGGGCGAGAAACGGCGCGGTGCGCAGGCGGCGCTGCCATTGAACCCCGGGCAACAGGCGCTGCCGCAGATGGGCGAGGCGCGCACCGTGCCGCTTTCGATGGACGGCGGCGCCATGCGTGGCCTGCGCGAGGCGACCTACCAGGGGGAAAAACTGGACGGACAGGCGTTGGCGCAACAGGGCATTTTCTGGGCGTTCAATGGTCAGGCCGGTGCGCCACCCACCCCCCTGGCCGAGATCGCACGGGGTGAAACGCTGCGCATACCGCTCATGAACCAGACCGCGTTTCCGCACGCCATGCACCTGCACGGGCATCATTTCCGCGAGGTCTTGCCGACCGGCGGCCTTGGCCCGGCGCGCGACACGATTCTGGTCGATCCGGGCACGGTGCGCGAGATCGCCGTGCTATGCGACAATCCCGGCGACTGGCTGTTCCACTGCCACATGCTTTCGCACCACGCGGCCGGGATGGCCACGTGGATCAAGGTGCTCTAGCGGCGGTTCAGGGTTTCCAGAGAAGGAAGTTCGCGATCAGCAGCAAGCCGGTGCGCTGGCTTTTCTCGGGGTGGAACTGGGTGCCGATCATGTTGTCGCGCCCGATGGCAGCGGTCACGGACCCGCCGTAGTCGGTCAGCGCAAGCACATCGTCCGCGTTCGTGGGCTTCACGTGGTACGAGTGCACGAAATAGGCGTGATCACCTTCGGCCAGCCCGGCAAAGATCGGGTGCGGCGCCAGGTTCTCCAGCGCGTTCCAGCCCATGTGCGGGATCTTCAGCGACGGGTCGTCCGGCGTGATCGCAACGCATTCGCCGGGGATCCAGCCGAAACCGGGCGCGTCCGCACCATGCTCGCGTCCGATGGTGGTCATCAGCTGCTGGCCGACACAAATGCCCATGAACGGCACGCCCCCGGCCAGAACCCGTTCCTCCAGCGCGTCGATCATCCCGGGGATCGAGTCCAGGCCTGCGCGGCAATCGGCGAAGGCACCGACACCAGGCAGCACGATACGGTCGGCGCGGCGCACGGTATCGGGGTCCGAGGTGACGACCACCTCGCCCGCGCCGGTTTCTGCCGCCATGCGCTGGAAGCTTTTCTCGGCCGAGTGCAGGTTGCCGGATTCATAGTCGATGATGACGGTGTTCATTCGCTCAGGGTGCCCTTTGTCGAAGGAACCAACGCCGCGGTGCGCGGATCGGTTTCCAGCGCATCGCGCAATGCGCGGGCAACCGCCTTGAAGGCGGCCTCGGCGATGTGGTGACTGTTGATCCCGTCAATGCATTCAACGTGGAGCGTGATGCCGCCATGCGTGCTGAGGGCCTGGAAGAACTCGCGCACCAGTTCAGTATCGAATGCGCCGATCGTGGACGCGGTGAAATCCACCTTCCACACGAGGTAAGGCCGCCCGCTGATATCCAGCGCCGCGCGCACAAGCGTGTCGTCCATCGGCAGCAGGCACGATCCGTACCGCCGGATCCCGCGCTTGTCGCCAACCGCCTTGGACAGGGCCTTGCCGATCGCGATGCCTACGTCCTCGACCGTGTGGTGATCGTCGATATGCGTGTCGCCCTCGGCCTTGACGGTCATGTCGATCAGCGCGTGCCGGGCCAACTGGTCCAGCATGTGGTCGAAGAACCCCACGCCGGTTGCGTTGTCATAGGTCCCGGTTCCGTCCAGGTCGATTTCCACGCGAATTTTTGTCTCCGCAGTGTTCCGCTCTACCGTTGCTTTCCGCATGGGGCCCTCGCTTTGGTCGCACCGCGTTGTAGCGGGGCGGCGGGGCGGGGGGAAGCCCGACCGGATATGACAGGAGAAACTGATGCGTTCCGTCCAGATCATTGGCCCCGCGGGGCTTGCCCTGCTGTTGTCCGCCTGTGGCGGCGGCGGCGATTACCGCGATACCGACGTGCCGATGGAAAGCGTCTCGCAACTCGATGTCGAGCGATATGCCGGCACCTGGTACGAGATTGCCCGCTTTCCCAACAGTTTCGAGGAAGACTGCGCCGGCGTGACCGCCGAGTACTCGATACGAGACGACGGAAAGATCACCGTGGTGAACACCTGCCGCAAAGGCGGACTTCAGGGCGAGGTCGACCGGGCCGAGGGTGTCGCCCGCATCGTCGCGCCGGGGCAACTGAAGGTGAAGTTCGTCAAAGGGCTGCCGTTCGAGGGCGACTACTGGGTGCTTGATGTGTCCGAAGGGTACGACCTCGCTGTGGTCGGCACGCCATCTGGTGACTTCGGCTGGATCCTGGCGCGCGGCCCGCAGATCGACGAGACCGCGAAGGACCGCGCACGCGAGGTGCTTCGGGCCGACGGCTATGACGTGGATCAGCTGCACTGGACCGAACAGGGCACTTGATTTGTAAATGAACGTATGTTCAGTTTCTCAAAAAGGGGGAGGAACCACGCATGTTCACGGCGTCGATGCGATTCGACTGCGGAGAGGATGTCGAGGCGCTGCGCGACATGGTCCATCGGTGGGCGCAGGAGCGTGTGGCGCCGATGGCCGTGCAAATCGACCGGGACAACCAGTTCCCGAACGAGCTGTGGCCCGAAATGGGCGATCTGGGCCTGTTGGGCATCACAGTGCCCGAGACCGATGGGGGCGCAGGCATGGGCTACCTCGCGCATGTCGTCGCGGTCGAGGAACTGGCCCGCGCCAGCGCCTCGGTCAGCCTGAGCTACGGGGCGCATTCCAACCTGTGCGTCAATCAGATCGCGCTGAACGCCACCGCCGAGCAGAAGGCGAAATACCTGCCGGACCTGATTTCGGGCCGAAAGGTCGGCAGCCTCGCAATGTCCGAGGCCGGGGCGGGCTCGGACGTGGTCTCGATGTCGCTCAGGGCCGAGAAGCGGAATGACCGCTATGTGTTGAACGGCTCGAAATACTGGATCACCAACAGCCCCGACGCAGGGGTGCTGGTGGTCTATGCCAAGACGGACCCCGAGGCC
>JBFHFG010000034.1:0-12104 GCA_041583815.1 Halovulum sp. | reverse complement strand
GGATCGGGGATCGTCACCGGGCCGGAGACCAGCGTCACCTCTGCGCCGAGCCGGGCGAGATGGGCGGCGATGGCGTGGCCCTGCTTGCCGGAGGACCGGTTGGCGATGTAGCGCACCGGATCGATCGGCTCGTGCGTGGGGCCGGAGGTGACGACGATGTGCCGCCCCTTCAACGGGCCGTCGGTCAGCGCCTGTGCCACGGCAGCGACGATGGCGGGCGGCTCGGCCATGCGGCCGAAGCCGTATTCACCGCAGGCCATCGGGCCCTCGTCGGGGCCGACGGTCAGGATGCCGTCCGCTTGCAGCGTGGCGAGGTTGCGGCGGGTCGCCGGGTGGTCCCACATGCGCACGTTCATCGCTGGCGCGATCAGCACGCGTTTGTCGGTGGCCATCAGCAGGGTCGAGGCAAGGTCATCGGCCAGACCGTTTGCCATCTTGCCCATCAGGTCGGCGGTGGCGGGGGCGACAACCACCAGATCGGCGGCGCGGGACAGTTCGATATGGCCCATCTCGGCCTCGTCCGTCAGGTCGAACAGGTCGCGGTAGCACTTGTTCCCGGCCAGCGCGCCGGCGGTCAGCGGGGTGACGAACTGTTCGGCCGCACGAGTCAGCACCGGCGTCACGCTGGCACCCTGTTTCTGCAACTGGCGGATCAGCTCCAGGCTTTTGTAGGCGGCGATGCCGCCGCCGATGATCAGCAGGATATGTCTGCCCTTAATCATGTGTCGCCCCTGAACCAAATCAGCGCCGACCTTATGCGTGTGGGCCAGTGCAGGCAATCAGGCGAAACGCGCCACGCGCCCGCCCGGTCTGCGCCAAAAAGAAACCGCGCCATCTGCGCGGTCGATCCAAGAAAGACAGATTCTCACCGGAACGCATCGCAGGGGTCGGGCCGGTCGACCGCGGGCGTCACGCGCCAGGCGTCGAACGGGGCATCGGGTTCGGGTGTCGCTTCCAGCTGGGCGTAGGCAAACACCGAGACTTGCGGCGCGGCCACGGCTAGGGCCGCCGGGGCGCCCCAGTCGGTCTGCGCATGGCCGTTGCCGGTGATAACCAGGATCGGGCCTTCGCCGGGCGCATCCAGACCGTCGAGCACCGCCCGCGCCAGCATCGCATCGCGCAGTCGCTGGACCTCTACCATGCCGGGAAGCAGGGCCTCGGGCAGCATGTCGCAATGCGCCGCCGCCTGGCGCGCTTGCCGTGCGGCCTGCTGGTCTCCGGGCAGGGGCTGGTCCAGACCGAACTGCGCAGCGTCTTTGCCGAAGGTGGCGGCGGCGCCTTTGGTGACCGCATCGGCGCTTCGGTCGCGGGGAACCTGCGCGCCCAGGATTGTCGCATCCGGCGCAGCGGTGATTATCGGGTGATACCACCCGAAATCCGGCCAGCCGCTTTCGGCCCAGCGCAGCGCCTCGGCCAGCTTGTCCGGGTCGTTGCGCAGGTCGGGGACCAGCGGGGCATCCTCGGGGCGGATCATCTCGAAAACAATGGCGCGAGGCGACAGGGCGCGGGCAAAGATCGCCTGCGCCGCGTGGTGGGCCGGGTTGTCGTGCACTTCGCCCACGATGACAACGTCGGCGGCACGGGCCGCTTCGATGGCATCGGGCAACGGCAATTGCGCCGCCCCGGCGGGGGCGGCGACAATGCTCAGGATCAGGGCCAGCGCGGTGCGCACTCAGGCGGTGGCCAGCAGGGCTGCAGCGCTGCCAGTCTGACTTTCCAGCCGACGGCGCATTTTCTTCAGCGCCTGCACTTCGAGCTGGCGAATCCGTTCCTTGCTGAGACCCAGTTCGGACCCCAGGCTTTCCAGCGTCCGGGGATCGTCGCGCAGCTTGCGCTCGCGGATGATCATGCGCTCGCGTTCGTTCAGGGTGTCCATCGCGTCGCGCAGCCAGTCGCGGGCGCGGGCAAGATCACGTTCACGCTCGACGGTGTGGTCGGCGCGGGGACCGTCGTCTTCCAGCGTCTCGACCCATTCTCGGCCTTCTTCCCCTGCCTGTTGGGCGTTCAGCGAGAAATCCGAGCCGGCCAGGCGCGCGTCCATCATCTCGACATCGCGGACCGGGACCCCGACCTCGATAGCGATCTTGCGGCGCAGTTCCTCGTTGTCGATATGCTCGCCACCGGCCTCGCGTTCGAACTTGGCGCGGACACGGCGCAGGTTGAAGAACAGCGCCTTTTGCGAACTGGTGGAGCCGGTCCGCACGACCGACCAGTTGCGCATGACGTAATCCTGTATGGAGGCCTTGATCCACCAGACCGCGTAGGTCGAGAAACGCACGCCGCGATCGGGATCGAACTTCTCGGCCGCTTTCATCAGGCCGACGCCCGCCTCTTGCACCAGGTCCGGCATCGGGGCGCCGTAGCGCCGATATTTCCCCGCCATCGAAACCGCAAGCCTGAGATAGGCGTTGACCAGGCGGTGCAACGCGCGTTCGTCCTGCCGATCTCGCCACGCGCGGGCGAGATCCAGTTCGGTTTCGGCATCCAGCATTTCGGCGGCCATGGCCTGCCGGGTAACGGTTCTGATCCCTGACGGTTCGTAATTCATTGATCCCTCCGACTGACGGCGGATTGCGTTTGATCGTCTACCCGGTGTTACGAAGGCGCAGCTCCATCGGACGACTGTTCAACGCGGGAAATCAGAGATTTCTCCCTGAACGCACTGTTGCAGGACAAGAAACAGACTGTCTGCGGGCAATTCGTTCAGGCGTGACAAGGCTTTAGCGGCCGGCGCCCTTTTTGATCACGAGTTCGTGAGAAAATGGGGCCGGAACCTTTCTGCCGGTTGTGCGTTAAGGCGGCCTGCTTCCCGCTTAACGCCAAATTTACCAAACGTGCCTTCATTGGCCCTGCACAACAGGGGCAGGATCATGATCGCGCGCGTCACCACAGTCGCGTTCCAGGGGATGGAGGCGAAACGGGTCGAGGTGCAGTGCTCGATCCAGCCGGGTATGCCGGGATTTAGCGTCGTCGGGCTTGCCGACAAGGCGGTGAGCGAAGCGCGTGAGCGGGTTCGTGCCGCCATGTCGGAAATGGGCCTGGCGCTGCCCTCCAAGAAGATCGTCGTCAACCTGGCCCCCGCCGACCTGCCGAAGGAAGGGTCACACTTCGACCTGCCGATCGCGCTGTCCGTGCTGGCGGCCATGGATGTGCTGCCGCGCGAGGAGGTCGCCGCCTTCTGGGCAATGGGCGAGCTGTCGCTGGATGGCGCGCTGCTGCCCGTGGTCGGTGCCCTGCCTGCCGCCCTGGCCGCCGGCGAGGACGAGTGTGGGCTGGTCTGCCCCGAGGACAGCGGCGCCGAGGCGGCCTGGGTCGACGGCGTCGCGGTGATCGCGCCGCGCAGCCTGCTGGAATGCGTGAACCACTTCACCGGCCTGTCGGTGCTGCCCCCCGCGCAGGCGGGCGAGGTTCTGCCGCCCGCCGGGGGTCGCGATCTATCCGAGGTGCGGGGCCAGGAAAAGGCCCGTCGCGCGCTGGAGATCGCTGCAGCGGGCCGTCACCACCTGCTGATGATCGGCCCGCCGGGCGCGGGCAAGTCGATGCTGGCCAGCCGTCTGCCGGGGATCCTGCCGCCGATGGATGCCGCCGAGGCGCTGGAAACCTCGATGATCCATTCGCTGGCCGGGCTGCTGGATGCGGGCGGGATCAGCCGCGAGCGGCCCTATCGCCCGCCCCATCACACCAGTTCGATGGCGGCGGTCGTCGGCGGCGGCAAGGGCGCCAAGCCGGGTGAAATCAGCCTGGCGCACAACGGCGTCCTTTTCCTGGACGAACTGCCGGAGTTCCCTCGCGCGGTGCTGGAAACCCTGCGCCAGCCGATCGAAACCGGCGAGGTGATCGTCGCCCGCGCCAATGCCCACGTGCGCTATCCCTGCCGGTTCATGCTGGTCGCCGCCGCCAACCCCTGTCGCTGCGGGCACATGAGCGACCCGGCGCGGGCCTGCGCCCGTGCGCCGAACTGCGGCGAGGATTACCTGGGTCGAATCTCGGGGCCGCTGCTGGACCGGTTCGACCTGCGGATCGAGGTGCCGCCGGTGCGCATTGCCGAGATAGCCGACAGCGAACCGGGCGAGGCCTCGGCCGATGTGGCCGCCCGCGTGGCCGACGCACGGGCGCGGCAGGCGGAGCGGTTCGCCGCGGACGAGGGTGTGCGGGTCAACGCCGACGCGCAGGGCGATCTGCTGCTGGAGCGCAGCGCCATCGGCGACGAGGCGAAGGCGTTGCTGACCGAGGTCGCAGAACGGTTCGGCCTGTCCGCACGCGCCTATCACCGGGTGCTGCGGGTGGCGCGGACCATCGCCGACCTGGCCGGTTCGGACGAGATCGCCCGCGCCCACGTGGCCGAGGCCGCCGCGTATCGTCTGACGGCCGAAGACCGGAAACCGGCGGCGGTCGCGACAGAGCGGCGCGCCTGATCCCCAGCGGCCGCCGGCCAACGCTTCGGATCAGCGGCGCAGGAAGCGGAACGCTTCGGACGCGGCCCAGCCGGCGAAAAGCGCGACCAGCAGCGACAGGATGCCGTACAGCAGGGGTCGTTCGTGGGCGGTGGTGTAGATCAGCCGCTCCAGCCCGTCCTTGCGCACGGTGATCACCTGTTCCGTCACGTTCACGACCTGCCGGTCCCGGACCAGGAACATCCGGGTGCGGTAATCGCCCTCGACCAGGTTGGCGGGCAGCACGATCTCGGTGCTGAACAGCGTATCCTGCCGCAGGTCGACTGTATCGTCCTGCCGGGTGTAGAGGGCGTCGTTCTCGCGGATCCGGACCACGGCGTCGATGAAGCTTTGCGGGTCCTCGACCTGCGCGCGTGCACCGATGGTGCGCACAGTCTTGTCGACGCCGATGCGGTGACGCAGACGCTCGGTCTCGGTCAGGATCTGGTCCAGCGGGCCGGTGGTGGCGACAGCATAGAAGCTGGGCGCCTCGTCGATATTGGCGCTTTCGGTGTTCACCCAGATGCCGAGCACGCGTTCCTTGCGGCGCACGACGACGGGCAGGGTCGGCCCCTCGACGGTGATGACGACATCCAGCGGCCCGGCCTCGGTCGGCACGGGGGCTTCACGCATCACGGCGCCGAAGACGAAGATCTCGGACCCGTCGAAACCCGCGGTGATGGAAACGCGGTTCTGGCTGAGCCCGCCGACCGCCTGCTCGGGCGCGGTTGGTTCGGGGTCGGCTTCCGGTTTGGGATCATCCTCGGGGGCCGGTTCCGGCTGGGGGTCGGCTTCGCCTTGGGAGCCGGTGTCTGTTTCGGTGTCTGTTTCGGCGGGCGCGGCTGCCGGTTCGTCCGGTAGGGGCGCGTCCCCATCCTGAGACTCGGGCGTGACCTCGGCTTGCGGCTCCGCCGTGTCCTGAACTGGTGCCATCTGCCGCGCGTCTTCGCCTTGCGCCGTCTCCGGCACATCCTCAGGTTGCGCCGTCACCGGCGCGGGATCGGTCTGCGCCAGCGCGGGTGCCCCCAGCGCCAGCAGCAGAAACAGCAGACCGCGGATCAATGCGCTGCTCCCGTCGTCAGCGAGTAGATCTCGTTCGGTGTCAGGACCAGATCAAGCGCCAGCTTGAAGCACACGACCAGCACCATGATTGCCAGAAGGATGCGCAGTTGCTCGGCCTTCATCCGCATGCCGATGCGGGTGCCGACCTGCGCGCCTATCACACCGCCCAGCAGCAGCAGCAGCGCCAGCACCGCATCCACCGTCTGCGTCGAGGTAGCGTGCATCAGCGTGGTGAACCCCGCCACGAAGATGATCTGGAACAGCGACGTGCCGATCACGACCTTGGTCGGCATGCCCAGGATGTAGATCATCGCCGGAACCATGATGAACCCGCCGCCGACGCCCATGATCGCGGCCAGCACACCGACCGCCGCGCCGATCAGCAGCACCGGGATCGCCGAGATATAGAGCTGGCTTTGCCGGAAGCGCATCTTGAACGGCAGCCCGTGCACCCAGGAATGGTGCTTGCGCGGTGCGGGGCGGGCGCCCGGCTTGCGCGACCGGCGGATGGCGCGCCAGCTTTCAATGAACATCAGCCCGCCGATGATCCCCAGGAAGACCACGTAGCAGAGCGAGACCATCAGCTCGACCTGGCCGATCTTCTGCAGCATGGTGAACACGCGCACGCCCAGGGCAGAGCCGACAAGCCCCCCCGCCAGCAGCACGAATCCCATCTTCAGATCGACCGTGCGGCGCTGGAAATGCGCCATGACACCCGACAGGGACGAGGCGACGATCTGATTCGCCTGCGTCGCCACCGCAACCGCGGGTGGAATGCCGATGAAGAACAGCAGCGGAGTCAGAAGGAAGCCCCCGCCGACCCCGAACATCCCCGACAGTATCCCCACCAGCCCGCCTAGCCCGAGAAGCAGAAATGCGTTCACGGAAACCTCGGCGATGGGCAGGTATATTTGCATGGGGGACCAGCGGCTGGCGGGAAATTTGCGCGCACCCTAGTCTCAAGTTCCCGCAGGCGAAAGGGGGTTGAATCAGTTTTCGAGCAAACCTTTCAGGTCCAGCGGCGCATTCACCATCTGCAGCTTTCCCTGCGTGTTCACCGGCCAATCCTCGCGCGGTTTGTCCCAGTAAAGCTCGACCCCGTTCCAATCGGGATCATGCAGGTAGAGCGCCTCGGATACACCGTGATCGGCGGCGCCGTCGAACTCGATCCCCGCTGCCGCGACGCGGCGCACGGCCTGCGCCAGATCGCCGCGCGTCGGGTAGACGAAGGCGGTGTGGTACAGCCCCGTGTGCCCGGCCGGCGGCGGTGTTCCGCCCTTGCTGTCCCAGGTGTTCAGCCCGATGTGGTGGTGATAGCCCCCCGCCGACAGGAAGGCGGCGCCCTTGCCGTAGTATTGCACCACGTCCAGCCCGATAACGTCCCGGTAGAACGCAACCGACCGGTCGAGGTCCGAAACCCTCAGGTGAACATGGCCGATTCGCAGCCCGCCCGGCGCGGGTGGTTCGGATCGTTCGGTGGGTGTCATGGCGGATACTCCTGCATTTCGTTTCTGGATTCTATAGTAATTCCGGAACAGGCCGCGGATAATACACCTAACTGGAAACGATACGTTGCATCTTCCGCCGCAGACGCGGCTTCGATACACCGCCTGTCATGACCGAAGTAATCATCGACCGCCTGGGGCGCGAGGGCGACGGCATCTCTGCCGACGGATTTCACCCCTTCACCCTGCCCGGCGAACGCATCGTTCCGGGCACCCCGCCGCAGGTCTTGCAGGCCTCGCCCGACCGCGTCGCGCCGCCGTGCCCGCATTTCGGCAGTTGCGGCGGCTGCGCCCTGCAGCATGCCAGCGACGACTTCCTGGCGCGCTGGAAGATCGAGACCATCGAGCGGGCGCTGGCCGCCCGTGGCCTGAGTGCGCCGATGCGGCCAATCGTGACCTCGGCCCCGGGCAGCCGGCGTCGGGCGACCTTTGCCGCGCGGCGCACCAAGAAGGGCGTGCAGGTCGGATTCCACACCCGCGGCAGCGACCGCATCGTCGAGATCGGCGACTGCCTGCTGGTGCGCCCCGGCATGATCGGCCTGTTCCCGGTGATCGGCCAGATGGCGCGGATGGGCGCCAGTCGGAAGGGTGCCCTGCGGGTACAGGTCACCGAAAGCGCCGCCGGATGGGATGTCGCGGTAGAAGGCGGCAAGGAGCCCGATGCAGCGCTGCGCGCCGACCTGGCGCGGCTATCGGCCGAGGCCGGGATCGCCCGGCTCGCCTGGGGCGACGAGGTTACGGCCCTGCACCGCCCGCCCGCGCAGGCGATGGGCCGCGCGCAGGTCGTGCCGCCGCCGGGGGCCTTCCTGCAGGCCACAGCGGACGGTGCTGCCGCGCTGGTCGATGCCGTGCGCGAGGCGGTCGGCGAGGCGCGCCGGGTCGTGGACCTGTTCGCGGGGTGCGGCACCTTTGCGCTGCCACTGGCCGAGCACGCCGAGGTTCACGCCGTCGAGGGCGAGGCGGCGATGGTCCGCGCGCTGGACGCGGGCTGGCGGCAGGCCAAGGGCCTGAAGACCGTCACCACCGAGGCCCGCGACCTGTTCCGCCGTCCGCTGGAGCCGCTGGAACTGAGAAAGGTCGATGCCGTGGTGATCGACCCGCCCAGGGCCGGGGCCGAGGCGCAGACCGGCCGGTTGGCGCAGTCGGGCGTGCCGGTAATCGCGTCGGTGTCGTGCAACCCTGCGACCATTGCCCGCGATGCGGCGATGCTGGTCGGCGCGGGCTATACGCTGGACTGGGTCCAACCCGTAGACCAATTCCGCTGGTCAGGGCACATGGAACTGGCCGCGAAGTTCAGCCGAACAGACGGTCCGACAGCGCCATGAAATCGGACGCGACCGCATCCCAGTCCGCCTGAGGAGCCAGGTCCGAGGTCTGCCCCGGCCCGTGTTCGCGCGGGCGCGGCACGAAGGCGGTCCGCAACCCGGCGGCGCGCGCGGCGGCAAGATCATCGTTGTGCGCGGCGACCATCATCACCTGGTCCGGGGCCAGTTGCAGCGCCGCGCAGGCCGCTAGATAGACCTGCGGCTGCGGCTTGTAGTCCCGCGCGATATCGGCCCCCAGCACGCAATGCCAGGTCAGGTCCGCGTAACGCGCCAGCCGGGTCATCATCGCGATCGAGCCGTTCGAACAGGGCGCCGTGATCGCGTGCCGCGCCAGCCGGCGCAGGCCCTGTGGCACGTCGCGCCAGGGATCCAGCCGTTCCCACGCACGGTTGAGCGCATCGGGATCGTCCACTGTCGCCCCATGGCGGGCGGCGACAGTCTCGAGGTTTTCGAGATGCAGCAGGTCCAGCGGGACATAATCGCGCCCGCCGTTGCGCACCGACTGCATCGCGGGCTGGTATTCGGCCCGCCAGGCGTCGGCAAAGGCCAGCGCATCCACGTCGGGCAGCACGGCCGCCACCTCGCGCGCGACAGAGCTTCGCCAGTCGACGCAGGTGCCGAAGACATCGAAGATCAGGGCCTCGGGGCGGGGTACGGTCATCATGCGCGCAGCCTTGCCGCGCGCAGGCCCGGCGTCAACCGATATGACCCTGGTTCTGACCGACATGACCGCGATGCAGCAGCAGGTGGTCCAGCAGCACGCAGGCCATCATCGCCTCGCCCACCGGGACCGCGCGGATGCCGACGCAGGGGTCGTGCCGGCCCTTGGTGATGATCTCGGCCGGTTGGCCCGATTTGGTGATCGTCTTGCGCGGCGTCAGGATTGACGAGGTCGGTTTGACCGCGAAACGCACCACCACGTCCTGCCCGGTCGAGATCCCGCCAAGGATGCCGCCCGCATGGTTGGAACTGTACTGCGGCTGGCCATCGTTGCCCATGTAGATCTCGTCGGCGTTCTGGGTGCCGGTCAGCATCGCGGCCGCCATGCCTTCGCCGATCTCGACGCCCTTCACGGCGTTGATCGACATCATCGCCGCGGCAAGGTCGGTGTCGAGCTTGGCATAGACCGGCGCGCCCAGGCCCGCGGGTACGCCCGAGGCCGTCACCTCGACGATCGCGCCGACCGAGTTGCCGGACTTGCGCAGCTCGTCCAGGTAGGCCGCCCAATCCTCGGCGGCCTGCGCATCGGGGCACCAGAAAGGGTTCTGCTCGATCTGGTCCATGTCCTGCCGCGACCGGTCGATACCGCGCGGCCCCATCTGCACCATGTAGCCGGTGATCTTCAGCCCCGGCGCAAGTTGTTCCAGCGCGGCACGTGCCAGCCCGCCCGCCGCAACGCGCGCCGCCGTCTCGCGCGCAGAGGACCGGCCGCCGCCGCGATAGTCGCGGATGCCGTATTTCTGCCAGTAGGTGATGTCCGCGTGACCGGGGCGGAACTTGTCCATGATCTCGGAATAGTCCTTCGATCGCTGGTCGGTGTTGCGGATCATCAGCTGCACCGGCGTGCCGGTGGTCCGGCCCTCGAACACGCCCGACATGATCTCGACCGCGTCGGGCTCGCGCCGCTGGGTGGTGTACTTGTTCTGCCCCGGCTTGCGACGGTCCAGCCAGTGCTGGATTGCCGCCTCATCAATGGGCACGCCCGGCGGCACGCCGTCCACCGTGGCACCCAACCCGGGCCCGTGGCTTTCCCCCCAGGTGGTGACGCGGAAGATGTGACCGAAGGTGTTGAAGGACATGCGGCTCGCCTTTGTGGGTTCCGCCGTCTTCTAGCGCGGGACGGGCCGGGCGGAAAGCCTGCGCGGCATCCCGCCGACCGCGCCCCTGCGCCCGGAACATTCGGACGCAGCCGGGGGTTCCTGCCACTGCATGCCCCGAACGGACAAGACCGTTCCGAAACCGCTTCAAACAGGGAGGCCCCCGATGACTGTCACGCTTGCCCGCCCGTTCCTGCTGACCGCGCTGACCGCGCTGGCGGCCCTGCCCCTTCAGGCGCAGCAGGTGCGCGAAGTGCTGGTCGAGGAACTGATCGGCGCCCCCGTCACCGCCGCCGACGACGAACGGCTGGGCAATGTCGACCGGGTGATCCGACAGGACGACGACATGTACCTTGTCGTGGCCAGCGGCGGCATCCTTGGCCTGGGCCGCAGCGAGACCGCCGTGCCCGCCGAGAAGGCCGCGCTGGCCGAGACCGAGGTGAAACTGCCCGAGCTGGATTCCAAGGCCGTGGAAAGCTTGCCGGACATCGACCACGGCAAGGAACAGCGCGTCGCCATGGACCGTATCCTGGACCTGCGTACCAGCGACTAGGGCGCAGGCCTGCCCCGCCCTTGCCTTCGCCGCCGGGCCTTGTACTCTGCCCGCTACCTCGGGGTGCCCCTGGACGGGCTGAGATGCGCCGACACGCGCGAACCCGTCGAACCTGAACCGGATCATGCCGGCGGAGGGAAGGCGAGCATGGCTCCTCCTGACCTGCGTCGCAGAATACGAGGAGACATGATGAACCGACTTCTCACGACTGCGGCCGTTCTGACCCTTGGCGCGGGGATCGCGCAGGCGCAGACGCCTGAACTGACGGTCTATACCTACGACAGCTTCGTCACCGAATGGGGCCCCGGGCCCAAGGTCGAGGAGGCGTTCGAGGCGACCTGCGGCTGCGACCTGAAGTTCGTCGGCGCGGGCGACGGTGCGGCGCTTCTGTCGCGCTTGCGACTGGAGGGCGAGCGCACCGACGCCGACATCGTGCTGGGGCTGGACACGACCCTGACCGCCGAGGCCGCGGCGACGGGGTTGTTCGCGCCCCACGGCGTTGCGGACCCGGCACTGGCCTTGCCCGTGGCGTGGGAGGACGAGACCTTCCTGCCCTATGACTGGGGCTATTTCGCCTTCGTCTACGACAAGACAAGGGTCGATCAGGTGCCCGCCAGCTTCGACGAGTTGCTGGCCGCGCCCGAGGATCTGAGCATCGTCATCCAGGACCCGCGCAGCTCCACTCCCGGTCTGGGGTTGCTGATGTGGGTCAAGGCGGTCTATGGCGACCGCGCCGGCGACATCTGGGAACAGCTTGCCCCGCGCATCGTGACCGTCACCAAGGGCTGGTCCGAGGCCTATGGCATGTTCCTCGAGGGCGAGGCCGACATGGTGCTGAGCTATACCACCTCGCCCGCGTATCACCTGATCGCAGAAGACGACGACAGCAAGGCGGCGGCAGCGTTCTCGGACGGGCATTACATGCAGATCGAAGTGGCCGGGAAGGTCGCGACCACCGATCAGCCCGAGCTGGCCGACCAGTTCCTGGCGTTCATGCTGACCAATGCCTTCCAGTCGGTGATCCCGGTCACGAACTGGATGTACCCGGCGGCTGATGTGTCGCTGCCCGACGGGTTCGACACGCTGGTGCAGCCCGAGACGGCGCTGCTGATCGCTGCGGACGAGGTGCCCGCGCTGCGCAAGGAGGCGCTGGACGAGTGGCTGGCGGCGCTGTCGCGCTGAACCCGGTTACGGCGCTTGCTGGCGGCGCGGTCCTGCTGGCGGTCCTGGCTTTGGTGCTGGGGCCGCTGGTCGTGCTGGGTGCGAACATCGGCGCGGGACTGGGACCGGCAGACTGGGCGGCAATCCGGTTCACGCTGTCGCAGTCAGCACTGTCGGCGGGCCTGAGCGCACTGATCGCCGTGCCCTTCGCCCGCGCCCTGATGCGCAGGCGCTTTCCCGGCCGGCAG
>JBFHFG010000033.1:0-12217 GCA_041583815.1 Halovulum sp. | reverse complement strand
TGGCGTCCTGCGCCTTCATGCTGGGGATGATCTGGCTGTTCGCGATCCTCAACCGGCTGATCGACGAGGGCGTGTCGCGGCGCGAGCAATGGCGCAACCTCGTCCTCAGCCTGCTCGGCACGGCGGTGTTCCTGGCCTCGATCCCGGTCGCCCGCTGGGATCCGGACGTTGCCAAGTTCACCTGGCTGCTGCTGTTGCCGATCAGCATCCTGCAACGCCCGTTCTCGCGCCTGCAGCATGGGACCTGACCTGACCCCAGCCGCACCGTCGGGCTTTCCGTCGCCCTGACCCTGGGCTGGGCCGCGGTCACGCTGGCCGCCTTTGCCGGCGCTCGGGCACTGCTTCCGGCCGATCGAGCCCGTACCGTTGGCCGTGCTGGTCGTCGGCTACGCGCTGACCGGCTTTGCCGAGGAGGGGTTCTTTCGCGGCGTGCTCCTCGACCTCCTGCGCCCCCTCGGACCGAGGCGCGCGGCGGGCCTGTCGGCGCTCCTGTTCGGCGCCGCGCATCTGTCCAACATCGTCGTGCGCAGCAATCCCCCGGTGGTCCTGGCGCAGGCTGTGGGCGCCGCCCGCTTCGGCTTCGGCTTGCGGAACAATGTCCCTCCGGGCAAAGCCCGGCTGACCGATCCCAGGGTTGAGGGTGGAACCCGCGCGCGTTGGCAAAGAGTCCATGCCCCGGCAGGCTTGATCAGGTGCGCACTGATCCGCACCCCAACGTTGGACCGCCCGGAGGCAGAGTTTTCCGGCTTCGCTCAGGGTGACGGGCTGGTGGCGTCAGTGGCCTCTTGCACGAGCATCGCCTCGATCATCTTGCGCACCTTGATGGCCGGGCGATCGGATCGCACCAGGAACTCCCTCTGCAGGGCGGCCGACACCTCAAGCCGCCGTTCGACGTCTTCGATGGCGATCACGTCCTGCGCCCGGATCTTGATGTCGGACTCCTGCTGCATCTTGTCCAGCGACGCGTCGCCCAGTCGGAAGTTGCGCGTCGAGAAGCCGAAATAATGCGTCGTGTTCTCGGTTTCCGGCGTGATCCCGTGCAGGATGAACAGCGAGCCCAGCCCCTCCGGAACCGGCTGCCCGTTGTCGAGCTTGATCGTGATCGGCAGGCTGGTGCGGATGAATTCGGGACCGTAGTAATCCGACAGCGCGAGGAAGTCGGACAGGCCTTCGAACTTGGTGTGCGGCCCGAACACATGCGCATGGAACGGCGTGAAAGGCGATTTTGCATAGCGCGACACGCGGTAGCTGATGTCGCGCTCTTCATCGACGATCTGCGGCGCCTTCATCGCCTCGCCACCCGGAACGTGATGGTGGACATAAGGCAGGTGCGTCAGGTCCATCAGGTTGTCGATCAACAGCTGCGCGCGGCCCTTGATGTGGAAATAGTTCTCCGAGCTGTAATGCCAGCCTTCCTCGCCCAGGCCGAAATCGGCATAGGGCGGGATCCGCGCGGGATCGGCCTTGTCCTTGTCGCCCATCCAGATCCAGCACAGCGGGCCGCGTTCGACGATCGGATAGGTCGGCTGGCAGAATTTCGCCGGCGTGCTCTGCGACGGGATGTTCGAGCACCAGCCATCGGCCTCGAAGACGAACCCGTGATAGCCGCAGGCCAGCGCATCGCCTTCAAGCCGCCCCTTGGCCAGCGGCGCATAGCGGTGCGGGCAGATGCCGTACATGGCGACCGGGTCGCCATCGAGCTTGCGGTAGAGCGCGACCGGGGTCCCCAGGAAGGTGCGCTCGATCGGCTCGCGGGTGATCTCGTTCGAGAAAGCCGCGATGTACCAGCGGTTGCGGACGATTCCGGTCGGGGTCTGGAAAGGGTAGACCCCGGCTCTTTGCGTGTTCGACATCCTGTTTCCTCCATGTCTGCAGTTGTTGATCCGCTTGGCGGCCCTCGCCGCAGGCGTCATCGTCTGGCGCCCGGCCGCCCCGGGCGGTTCACGGCGCCCGGGCGCGCTACATCGTCGACGGCAGCCACAGCGCCAGCGCCGGGAAGGCGACCAGCAGGATGATCTTGACGATATCCGCCAGGATGAACGGCAACACGCCGCGCATCACCGTCGACAGCTGCACCTTGGGATCGATACTCTTGATGATGAACAGGTTCATGCCGAAGGGCGGGGTAATCATGCCGATCTCGACCACCACCAGCATCAGGATGCCCCAGAACAGCATGTCATAGCCCAGGTCCAGGATGATCGGCGTGACCACCGGCAGGGTGATGATCATCACCCCGAAACTGTCCATCACCGAACCCAGCAGCAGGTAGATGACGATCAGCAGCGTCAGGATGAACAGCGGCCGGGCGTCGATGCTGGCGATCCAGGCGCTGACCATTTCCGGCGCGCCGCCGATGTTGATGAAGAACGAGAACATCAGGCCGCCGAAGATCAGCGCGTAGATCATCGCTGTCGTCGCCGTGGTTTCCGAAAACACCCGCAGGATCGAGGCGCGGTTCAACCGGCCGCGCAGCAGGGCCAGCACGAAGGCCCCGACCGCGCCGACCGCGGCGCTCTCGGTCGCGGTGAACACGCCGCCGTACAGGCCGCCGATCACCACCGCGAACAGGATGACCACCGGAAACGAGCCCTTCAGCGCCGGCAACAGGTCGGACAGGCTGCCGGCGTCGGCGGCCGGGGCCGCGGCCGGGTTCAGCCGGACGACCAGGAAGACCGCGGCGAAATACAGGGCCACCGCCAGCGCCGCCGGGATCATCGCCGCGACAAAGAGATTGCCGATCGAAGTCTCGGTCAGCAGGGCAAACAGGATGATCACGCCAGACGGCGGCACCAGCGCCCCCAGCGTGCCCCCGGCGGCGACGCTGGCCGTCGACAGGGTCGGGGCGTATCCCGCCTGGTTCATCGCCGGGATCGCCATGCGCCCGAAGGTCGCCGAGGTGGCGATCGAATTGCCCGACACCGCGCCGAACCCGGCACAGCCGGCGATCGTCGCATAGGCCAGCCCGCCCCGGTACCGGCCCAGCAGTGCCTGGCCCAGGCGGAACAGGTCGTCCGACACCCCCGCCGCCACGGCGAAGGCACCCATGATCAGGAACATCGGCAGCGTCGCCACCTGCTCGTTGCGCAGGAAGCTGGCAGCGTCACCGGCAAAGGTATTCATCGAGGCCCCGGCACCCAGGAACGCCGCCGTGCCACAGATGCCGATCATTGCCGTCACCGTCGCCAGCGGCAGCTGCAGCAGCACCGCCAGCCACAGCATCGCGAACCCGGCCAGCGCGGCCGTTCCCGGATGCATCATCACGTAGTTGGAATACCCGCGGAAATCGAGCACCGACCACAGGCCGATGCCGACGACCGCGACACAGAAGGCAACGACGATCATCCAGACGACCGGACTCGTGCGGGCCGTTCCGCTGGCGTTCCGGGTGTCGGCCAGGTCCTCGATGATGTTCAGCACCTGCACCGCCGCCGACAGGAAGGCGGCCAGCGCGATCGCGTAATAGGTCGGCGCCAGCGGCAGTTGCAGGAACGAGGTCGCGCGCCCCTGCTCGCCGTACCGCCCCGCCAGCAGGAAGATGCGCCAGGCCAGGATGGCAAAGAAGATCAGCAGCATCACCGACCCGGCAACGCGCAGCCAGGCGGTCAGCCTGGGACCGGTCATATGGGTCAACAGGTCGATCTTGATGTTGACCCGGTTGGCGGCCCCGGCCGGCAGCGTCATGGCGATGGCGATGGCAAAGATCGTCGACATGATCTCGTTCAGCGCGAAGACCGAGACGCCCAGGAACCACCGGCCGAGGACATCGGCGACGATGCACATCGCCCCCAGCAGCGCCGCCGAAATCGAGATGATCGAGATCACACCCGTGACCTTCTTCACCAAACCGAACCGCTGATCGAACGCGATGCTCTCCACCAATGCCTCCCTGACAGCGTGTGGTTAGGTATTCAGGATCGCGACCGGCCTGCACCAGCCGCCGGACCCGCGCGCGACCTTGACCGGCAGCGCGATGATCTCGAAGCCGGTGCCTGGCAGCCGCTCGAGATTGCTCAGCTTTTCCATGTGGCAATAGATCGTGTCGGCGCCGGCCTTGTGCCCCTCCCAGAAGATCGACCAGTCGCCGGTTTCACGGGCATGTGCCGCCTGCCCCGCCAGCGGCGGATCCCAGCTCCAGGCATCGGTGCCGCAGACCCGGACGCCGCGTTCGGTCAGATACAGCGTCGCCTCACGGCCCATGCCGCAGCCGGTGGCGACATAATCGGGCTGGCCATAGCGGGCGCCGGCCGCGGTGTTGACCAGGACGATGTCGCCGGGCTTCAGCGTATGGCCGATGCGCGCCAGTTCGGCCTCGACCTCGGCGGCCGAGATGGTGTGGCCGTTCGGTCGGTCGCGGAAGTCCAGCTTGACACCCGGGCCCATGCACCATTCCAGCGGCACCTCGTCGATGGTGAGCGACCGCGCACCGCCGTTCATCGTCGGATGATAGTGCCAGGGCGCATCCATGTGGGTGCCGTTGTGCGTGGTCAGAACACAGCGCTCGACCGCTGCACCGGCGCCGTCGCGCAGCGCGCCTTCGGGGATGTCGAACATCTCGCGGAACTCGGTCGCGCCGGTGGCGTGATCGACATAGGTGATCTGGGGCCCCAGCCCGGGCGGGTCGCTGGCAATCCGGTCCGTCAGGCTGACCGCAAGATCGATGATGTGCCGTGTCATGGTTCTCGTGTCTCCGAAAGTGCTGTCTGCCTTGTTCCGTCCATGCCCCGCGGATCGGCGTCGTCCTCGATCCGCGCCAGGACCTGCCCGTCCTCGACCCGGATCGCGAGCGACCGCAGCGATTGCCCGGCGCAGGGGCCGATCACGCAATACCCGTCCTCGATCCGGAACAGCGCCCCGTGCGAGGCGCACTGGATGTGATCGCCCGCGCCGTTGAGGAAGGCGTCCGTCTTCCACTCCAGCGGTGCCCGGTCATGGTGCGGGCAGATGTTCACGTAGCCGGTGACGCGATCGGCCTGCCGCACCAGGAACCCCCGGGGCCTGCCGCGGGCGTCGGGCAACACGCCCTTCGAGCCGCCGACGGCAATCTCCTCCAGCCGGCAAAGCACGTGCTCCGTCCCGCCCACGGATCAGCCCTTGCCCGGAGGCGGGCCGCCCGGCGCCCATTTTTCCACGTTCTCGAACAGGAACAATTGCGCGGTTTCGCGGGTCAGCGTCGTCTCGCGGTTCACCCAGTCGCCGTCGTGGTGATCCATGTCGGCGTCGTATTCCAGATGCGTGCCCAGCGGCGAATTGAAGTACCAGAACCAGTTCGATCCGAACTTGTGCCGCCCCGGCCCCCAGAAGCTGCGATAGCCCTTTTCCACCATGCGCGAGCCGGCCAGCATCAGGTCGGTCGGGCCCTTCATGTGGAACGCCAGATGCTCCAGCCCCTTCATGTGGGGCGGAGTCTGGATCATGAACAACACGTGGTGGTCATGGTTCGCCTGCGGCCGCAGGAACGGCCCGGTATTGGTGAACTTGTCGGTCACCACAAAGCCCAGGCGGTTGATGTAGAAATCCGCCATCACCGCGATGTCGGGCACGAAATAGACGACATGGCTCAGCGTGCGCGGCTTTGCCTCGGCGTTCTGGTCGGCCGCCACCGCGTTCACCGCGCGCCCCGGTTTCGCGCCAGGCGAGTTGATCAGTTCGGCGGGCAGGTCCAGCGCGATGCGGCGGGTGATACGGAAGGCGATCTCGAATCCCGCGTCGTCGCGGGTGTACAGCGTGCCGCTGGCGTCGCGCCGCACCGCACGGTCCTTGCCAAGCTCCGCCTCGATGGCGTCCAGCGTGGCCTGATCCTCGACCCCCCAGATGGTCAACCGCAGCAGGCTGCCGGTGCCCAGCGCCGGCGGCAGGCCCGGGTCGTCCACCGGACGCACGGTCAGCGCGGTCCTGTCCAACGCCTCGAACCGGCCGTCGCCGGCGTCGCTCAGGCCATAATCGGACAGAAAGGTTGCACAGGATTTGACGTCATCGACACCAAACACCAATTCGTCAGGACCAATGATCCGCATGATACGCTTCTCCCTCCGCTGGACTTCAGATGTAGTGAAAGCCAATGCATATGAAAAATTGTATTACTCAATGCCATCTATCGATTATTGAAATGCACCTTGCGCCCCGCTATTCTGCTGGCCGGGCGCAGCGGGGGGGACGACGATGCGGTTCAAGAAGCTTGACCTCAACCTGTTGATCGCGCTGGACCACATGATCGAACTGCGCTCGGTCTCGGCCGCCGCCGACCGCATGTTCATGAGCCAGTCGGCGATGTCCAACGCGCTGATGCGGTTGCGGACCTACTTTGACGACCCGCTGCTGGTGCAGGTCGGCAAAAAAATGGAGCTGACGCCGCGCGCCGAGGCGATGCGCGGCCCGATCCGTGACATCCTGGTGCGGATCGAGGCCACGATCGACTCGCAGCCGGACTTCGACCCCGCCAGTTCGACCCGCGAGTTCAACCTGCTGCTGTCGGACAACAGCCTGCGGGTGCTGATGCCGATCGCCTTCCGCCTGCTGGACGAACACCAGGCCCGGATCCGGCTGAACTTTCGCCCGCCGACCAACATGCCGCAGGTCCTGCTGGAACAGGGGGAAATCGACCTCCTGATCACGCCGGACGTCTTCGTCTCCAAGGATCACCCGTCGGAGCTGCTGTTCGAGGACCGCTACGTCGTCGTCGCCTGGGCGGGCGGCAAATACGGCAATGTCACCATGGACAAGGCGGCCTTCGAAGCGGCGTCGCACGCCATCATGTCGCTGCCCAACTCGGCGGTATCGGGCGAAACCTTCATGCTGGCCGAACACGGGATCACCCGGCGCGTCGACATCCAGTCATTCTCGTTCTCGACGCTTCCCCACCTGATCAAGGGCACCGACCGAGTGGCGACGATCCACGCCAGCCTGGCGCGGTTGCTGGCCGCCCCCAACGATCTGGTCATCCATCCGATGCCGGTCGAACTGCCGCCCTTGCGGCTGACCGTCCAGTGGCACGCCTACCGCGACTCTGACCAGGGGATCATCTGGCTGCGGGACCTGCTGAAGCAGGCGGCGAGACTCATCGATACGAATTGACAGGATCGATGGGTGCGATTGTTCTTTTCAATTTTTCAAATAGCTCCGCACCCCGTATCGTCACCGGCCAATGGGGGGCTTCGACATGCAGATTTCTTCGGCACTGATCATTGGCGGTGGCATTGGCGGGCTGACCGCCGGCATCGCACTGCGGCGCAAGGGCATTCCGGTCGAGATCATCGAGCGTGACCCGGACTGGACGGTCTATGGCGTCGGCATCATCCAGCAATTGAACGTGGTCCGCGCCATGGACCAGATCGGCGCGCTGCAGGACTTTCTGGCGCGCTCGCAGGGGTTTGACAGCACGACGATCTTCGCCGGACCGGCGGGCAAGCAGGTGGCCAAGTTCGACACCCCGCGTCTGGCCGGGCCGGAATACCCGTCGAACGTCGGCATCCGGCGCCCCGATCTGCAGAAGGTGCTGGCCAACAAGGCCGCCGAACTGGGCGCCACGGTGCGCCTGGGGCTGACGGTGGCGACGATGAACGACGATGGCGCGGGCGTGGATGTGACGTTCTCGGACGGCACATCGGGGCGCTATGACATCGTGATCGGCGCCGACGGCCTGTTCTCGCAGACCCGCCGCACGATCTTCCCCGACGCGCCGAAACCGCGCTACACCGGCCAGTGGGTCTGGCGCTACAACCTGCCGCGCCTGCCGGACCTCGACGGCATCCACGTCTTTGCCGGGCCGTGCAACGCCGGGCTGGTGCCGATGTCGGCGGACCTGATGTACATGTTCCTCGTCACCCAGGAAGCCGAGGATTTCGTGCAGCCGGTCGAAGGGGCCGCCGAAGCGATGCGCAGCCGCGCCGCCCGCATGGCGCCGCCGCAGATCGCCGCGCAACTGGTGCACATGACCGATGACGCGGGAGTCGTCGGGCGCCCGATGCAGGTCATCCTGCTGGAAGGCGACTGGCACAAGGGGCGCGTGGTCCTGCTGGGCGACGCGATCCATGCCTCGACCCCGCATCAGGGCCAGGGCGCCGGCATGGCGATCGAGGACGCGCTGGTTCTGGCCGACGAGATCGAGGCCGCGAGCTCGCTGGACGAGGCCTTCACCGCCTACCGCACCCGCCGCTGGCCGCGCGTCGAACAGGTCGCCAAGACCTCGATGATGATCGGCGACGCCCAGATGGGCAAGATTCCCCCCGTCGATGTCGGCGCATTGACCGCAAAAACCCTCGCCCTCGTGGCGCAACCGATCTGAACAGGAGCGGCGCCCAATGGCCATGTTCGACTACTTCCCCAATTACGTCTGGAACCTTTCGGTCTCCATCGCCATGGCCAGCGGCGCGGAGCTGGGCGAGATCATGGACATGTGCCAGCCCCTGCTGGCCAAGGCCGAGGCCGGCGAGGATGCCGGCACGCTGGACTTCATGCGCGAATGGCTGAAGGTCGCCGACCGGCTGGTGGATCTGGCCGCCGAGGACGAGGCGCTGGGACACCTGTTTTCCGCCGGGCCGAAACTGCAGCGTGCCGCGCTCTATTACTTCACCGCCGAGCGGATGCAGGGCCACGGCCATCCCGGCCGCATGGAAACCTTCGACAAGGCGCTCGCCACCTTCGCCAAGGGCGTCGCCTTCTCGCACGACAATGTCGAACGCCTGTCGGTGCCCTACGGCGACACGCGGCTTCCCGCGCTCTATACCCGCGCCGAAGGGGTCGAGGGCCCGGCGCCCGCGGTGGTCTACCTGAACGGCCTCGACAGCTGCAAGGAGCTGCTCTACTGGTCCCGCCTGCCGCAGGCGCTGGCCAAACGCGGCATTTCCACGCTCTGCGTCGATCAGCCGGGCACCGGGGAATCGCTGCGCAAGCTGGGGCTTCACGCCCATGCCGACAGCGAGAAATGGGGCACACCGGTGTTCGACTTCCTCGCCGCGCGCGACGACGTGGACGCGGCCCGCATCGGCATCACCGGCATCTCGCTGGGCGGTTACTACGCGCCGCGGGTCTGCGCCAACGAGCCCCGCTATGCCTCGGGCGCGGTCTGGGGCGCCAACCACAACTGGGCCGAAGTGCAGCAGCGCCGCCTCAAGCGTGAGGGCGAGAACCCGGTGCCGCACTACTGGAAACATGTCGAATGGGTGTTCGGCGCCAAGGACAACGCCGATTTCTTCCAGAAGGCCGAGGGCATGCACCTGAACGGCCAGATGGAAAAGATCCGGGTGCCGTTCCTGATCACCCACGGCGCGCAGGACCGGCAGATCCCGCTGGACTACGCGCATCAGAGCTTTGACCAGCTGGTGAATTCACCGCGCCGCGCGCTGAAGATCTTCACCCCGCGCGAGGGCGGCGTCGAACACGTCGGCGCCGACAACATGAGCTTTGGTCGCGAGTTTATCGCCGACTGGTTTGCCGAGACCCTGGGAGGGCGCACCTCGTGAGCTACACACTCTATTTCGCCCCGCATACCTGCGCCCGCGTGCCGCTGATGGCGCTGGAAGAAGCCGGTGCAGACTATCAACTGAAGCTGGTCCAGCTGTCGAAGGGCGAGCACAAGCGCCCGGATTACAAGGCCCTGAACCCGGCCGCGAAAGTGCCGTTCCTGATCACGCCTGACGGCCCGCTGGCCCAGAACGTGGCGATCGCGCGCTATCTCGGGGCACAGTTCCCGACCCTGCTGCCAAAGGCCGAAACGCCCTATCAGGATGCCCGCATCACCGCCAATCTGGCGTTCTGCGCCGATACCCTGCACCCGATCGTGACGCGCATGTTCATGCCGGTGTTCCTTGCCGACGGCGACGAGGCGCAGGCCTCGGTGCGCCAGAAGGCGATGATCGCCATGGCCCCGATGGCGCAGATCGTCGAAGACACCCTGGCGCAGGGGCCGTGGTGGTACGGCGACACCTGGTCGATCCAGGATGCCTATATCTTCTGGGTCTGGTTCCGCATCAACGGCGCGAACTACGACGTCAGCGCCCTGCCGAACTGGGCGGCCCACGCCATGCGAATGCAGGCCCGCCCTGCCGTGCAGCGCGCGCTGGCTGCCGAGGCCGCGGTCATTGCCGCGGCGGCGCGCCAGGACGAGCGGGTCGGCTGACCGGCCCGAATCCGACGGCGCCGGATGCTGGCAGCGCCATGACTTCGCCCGACGGGGCCCCAGACAGATGGAGAGAGCGATGAAGCTGACCACCCTGCCCGATGGCACCCCCGACGGTCGCCTGCATGTCGCAAGCCGCGATCTGGCCCGCGTCGTGCCCGCCGAAGGCGTCCGCACCCTGCAGGCGCTGCTCGAGGACTGGGACGCGCTGGCGCCGCGGCTCGAGGCGCAATACGCCGCGCTGAACCGGGGCGAGGGCACCGCCTTTGACCCCGCGCAGGCGCTGGCGCCGCTGCCGCGCGCCTGGCAATGGCTGGACGGCTCGGCCTATGACAGCCACGGCGACCTGATGCAGAAGGTGTTCAAGCTGGACCCCACGCCGCGGGACCGGCCGCTGATGTACCAGGGCATGTCGCACCAGTTCCTGCCCGCCACGGCCGATGTGCCGCTGCCCTCGGAAGCCGACGGCATCGACTTCGAGGGCGAATTCGGGGTGATCTGCGACGCGGTGCCGATGGGCACCGATGCCGCCGCCGCCCGGGACCATATCCGCCTGCTGGTCCAGATCAACGACTGGTCGCTGCGCACGCTGGCGCCGATCGAGATGAAGACCGGCTTCGGCTGGGTGCAGGCCAAGCCCGCGTGCTCGGTCGCGCCGGTCGCGGTGACGCCCGACGAACTGGGCGCGGCGTGGCGCGACAGCCGCGTCGACCTGCCGCTGATCGTCGATCTGAACGGCGACCGCTTTGGCGCCGCCGAGGGCTATCCCATGGCCTTCGGCTTTGACGAACTGGTGGCCCATGCCGCCCGTACCCGCAGCCTGGTGGCCGGCACGATCATCGGCTCGGGCACCGTCTCGAACGACAATTACCGCGAGATCGGCTCGTCCTGCATCGCCGAACGGCGCGGCATCGAGTTGCTCGACACCGGCGCGCCGCAGACCAGCTACATGCACTTCGGCGACCGGGTCCGCATGGAGTGCCGCGCCCGGGATGGCCAGCCGCTCTTTGGCGTGATCGACCAGCGCGTCGTCGCCGGCGGGGTCTGAGTCAGGTGCCCGCCAGCACGCGGTCGAAATACCCCAGGATCACGTTGGCAATCCGCGCCGGCAGCGCATCGGCGCCCTCCGGGTCGACCTCGGGCTGCGGGCCATCGAACATGCCGCGGGCGATCTTGAAGGCATCGAGGGTCAGGATCTCGATCCGGTGCTCGGGCAGACGGCCCGCGAACAGGCGCCGGAAGAACAGCGCCGAGCTGTCCCGGATGGCCGCCTCGACCGCGATCAATTCGGGCGTCCGCGGCAGGCGTTCTTCCTCCTCCTCGAGGATCCGCGACAGCCGGAACGACGGCCGGTCGCGCGCCAGCGCCTGGATCAGCACCGTCACCGCCTCCTCCAGCCCCATGTCGCGCGTCGCCTCGAGCGCTTCGCGGGTGCGGGCCAGCAGGCGCTCGTGCTCGCGCAGTACCAGCTCGGACATGATGGACTCGTTCGAGCCGAAGTACTGGTACAGCGACCCGATCGACACGCCGGCCTGCTCGGCGATGACGGTGGTCGTGAAATCCGCGCGGCCGCGCGTCTCCAGCACCCGCTCGGCCCCCTCGAGGATCGAGTCGACCAGCATCCGCGAGCGCGTCTGCGTCGGCCGCTTGCGGGGCGTCAGGGACGACTCAGCGGGCGGCATCGGGCTGCGCATGCTGGGTGTGGCGACGGGCCATTCTGTTCAATTCCAATGCAACGAGAGGAAATCGTGACCATGGGCAAGCGTCCTGTCAACCCGGCGACGGGTCTGTTTGAAGACACCTTCGGGATCGGAACATTCTGGCTGGGCACGGCCAAGGTGCCGGGCCTGGTGCGCGCCGACGGCCAGTCGATCAACCTGTCCGACACCTGGCGCGACACGCATGAAATCTTCGACGACTGGGATCGGAATTTCGACGCGCTGGTCGATCTGGCCGCCACCGGGCGCGCGGATTTCGACTATGCGCAGGCCAAACCGGCCAAGCCGCTGGACCACCCCAACCTGATGTGCGCGGGCTCGAACTACAAGCAGCACGTCGCCGAGATGCTGACCAAGAACAAGTTCAACCAGCACAACCGCA
>JBFHFG010000032.1:0-12223 GCA_041583815.1 Halovulum sp. | reverse complement strand
CGCGGCGCGGGGCCGACCAGCGGGTTGCCGTCGGGCGTGTAGCAGATGGGGCCATTATAGTCGTCTTTCAGACCCGCGGTTTCCGACGACGGAATCCGGTGGATCATCGACATGTACTCTTCCTCGATCCGATCCAGATCGAGCGGGAACAGGTCGGCGCGGAAGCTTTCGGGCACATCGAACGGGAACCGGGCGGGCGCACCTTCTTCATAGGGGCCGAGAATCCAGCCGCCACGCTCCTCACGCACGTACCACTTGGCATCGGCGTCGCGCAGCACCGGATGCTCGTCATGGGTCTTGCGGTACTCGACCAGCGCCGGGTCGGGCTCGGTCACTATATACTGGTGCTCGACCGGGATCGCGGGGAACTTGAGCCCCAGCAGTTTCGCAGTGCGCTGCGAATGGTTGCCGGTGGCGGTCACAACATGCTCGGCCCGGATCTCGAATTCCTCGCCCGAGGGAACCAGGTTTCCCCCCTTCTCGGCCATGACCGCGCCGCGCACGATCCATTCGCTGCCGGTCCACTGATAGCTGTCGACCTGCCGCTTGCGGACGATCTCGACCCCGCGCTGCCGCGCGCCCTTGGCCATCGCCTGGGTGACGTCGGCAGGGTTTATATAGCCGTCGGTCGGATGATAGAGCGCACCGCGAAGGTCCTCGGTCCGGACCAGCGGCCACCGCTCCTTTATCTGGGCTGGCGTCAGCCATTCATAGGGAATGCCCACCGTCTCGGCGGTCGAGGAGTACAGCTCGAACTCGTCCAACCGCGCCTGGCTCTGCGCCATGCGCAGGTTGCCGACCACGGAAAACCCCGCGTTCAGCCCGGTCTCGTCCTCCAGCGTCTTGTAGAATTTCACGCTGTAGTCGTGGATGTGGCTGGTCGCGTAGCTCATGTTGAACAGCGGCAGTAGGCCGGCGGCGTGCCAGGTCGAGCCCGAGGTCAGCTCGTCCCGCTCCAGCAGCATCACGTCGGTCCAGCCCGCCCGCGCCAGGTGATAGGCAATGGAGGCGCCCACCGCGCCACCTCCGACGACCAATGCCTTGACGTGGGTTTTCATCGCGCCGCTCCGTTCCCTGCCATGCCTCTCGCACTACAGAATGACGGTCCGCGCGAGGCGGGCGCGGGTCAAGCCGACATGACGCGCCCGGAAAACGACATGCGCGTCAATGCAGGCCCAGCGCGGCGAAGGCCGGATCTTCGAGGAACGGCGCCACGGTCTCGGGCGAGGCGCGGCCGACCAGCAGCACGCGCAGCCCTTCGGGCGTCGCCGCTTTGAGGTTCAGCAGGTTGTTCGCGCCGATCTCGCCCCGGAACGGCAGGTCGGCGATGCGGACGGTCTCGCCCTCGCCCACCTCTGCCGCGCGGCCCCGCTCCATATAGATGACGAAGCGCTGGCTGCCATTCGAGAACACCGCCGCCGTCGCATCCTTCGCACCGGTGCCGGTCTCGGGGGTCACGCCCAGCGCGGCGGCCTGCCGCGACAGTTCGGCCTGGGCGTTCTCCAGCCCCAGATAGTCGGTGCGCTTCCACTCGTTGTAGACCTGCGGAATCGCGGAAAAGAGCGGCGTAAGCTGCGGCGGTTCTACCCTGCGGTCATCCTCGGGGACCGAGGCGCCCATCGCGCGGGCCAGGCTGCGGCTGACGGCTTCGGGATCGTCGCGTGTGGTCATGTAAAGACCGCCTATGAAGGCTAGCATCACCAGCCCACCACCAACCATCGCGATCGTTTTCGCGGCATTGTTCGTCATGAAAATTCCCCCGACACACGCGGACTACTCTTACCTCGAGCCGCATTGTTTCACTTGAATCTGGCACAAATACAGCAAAGCCGCCCCTCCCCAGCGCGAGATGCTCTGGAACCCGCCCGCGCCCGCGCATAGCTTGACGGCAGATCATGGAGGTTTCCCGATGACGAACCCGCTCACCGCCCCTTGGGACACGCGTTTCGAACTACCGCCCTTCGACGCGATCCGGGCCGAGCACTTTCCGCCCGCCTTCGACCAGGCGCTGACCGAGGCCCGCGCTGCCTATGCCGCGATTGCCGAGACGCCGGATGCACCGACATTCGCCAACACCATTGACGCGATGGAACGTGCCGACCGTCTGCTTGACCGGGTGGCGGGCGTGTTCTTCAACATCGCGGGCACCGACACCAACCCCGAGATCCGCAAGCAGCAGACCGCGCTGTCGCCGAAGCTGTCGGCGTTTCATTCCGATATCATGACCGACCAGCGGCTGTTCGCGCGGGTGGACGATCTGTGGCAGCGCAAGGACTCGCTGGGCCTGACGCAGGAACAGGAACGCGTGCTGATGCTTACCCGCCGGGCCTTCGTGCGCTCGGGCGCACAGCTGGACGAGGCCGGACGCGCGCGGCTGAAGACGGTGATGGGACGGCTTGCAGAACTGGGCACCGCTTTCGGGCAGAACCTGCAACAGGACGAAGAAGAGTGGCTGATGCCGCTGACCGAGGACGATCTTGACGGCCTGCCAGAGTTCGTCCGGTCCGCCGCGCGCGGGGCCGCCGCCGAGCGGGGGCGCGAGGGCTATGTCATTACCCTGTCGCGCAGCCTGATCACCCCCTTCCTTCAATTCTCGAAACGCCGCGACCTGCGCGAGACGGCATTCACCGCCTGGGCCGCGCGGGGCGAACTGCACGAGGAACGCGCCAACGTGCCGCTGGTGGCCGAGATCCTGAAACTGCGTGAGGAACGCGCCAAGCTGCTGGGCTATGACGACTTCGCCTCGTTCAAGCTGGAAACCCAGATGGCCAAGACACCGGACAATGTCCGCGATTTGCTGATGGCGGTCTGGCAACCGGCCCGCGCGCAGGCACAGCGCGACGCCGAAAAGCTGGAAGCGCTGATGCGCGAGGACGGCGTGAACGACGACCTGCGCCCCTGGGACTGGCGACACTACGCCACCATCCTGCAACAGCGCGAGCACGACATCGACGAGGCCGAGGTCAAGCCCTACCTGCAACTGGACAACATGCGCCAGGCCGCCTTTGACTGCGCGACGAAACTGTTCGGCCTGAGCTTCGAAAAGCTGGAGGTGCCGCTGCATCACCCCGACGCCCAGGCATGGGAGGTCCGCAAGGGCGACCGGCACATGGGCGTGTTTATTGCCGATTACTTCAACCGCGGCTCCAAGCGCTCGGGCGCGTGGTGTTCCTCGATGCGCAGCCAGTCCAAACTGGATGGCGAGGTGCGTCCCATCGTCATCAACGTCTGCAACTTCGCCAAGCCCGAAGCCGGGCAGCCTGCGCTGCTGACCTTCGACGACGCGCGCACCCTGTTCCACGAATTCGGCCATGCGCTGCACCAACTGTTGTCGGACGTCACCTATCCCTCGATCTCGGGGACCTCGGTGGCGCGCGACTTCGTCGAACTGCCCAGCCAGCTTTACGAGCACTGGCTGTCCACTCCGCAGGTCCTGTCCGACTATGCCCGCCACGCCGAGACTGGCGCGCCGATGCCCGAGGATCTGCGTGACCGGCTGTTGGCCGCCGAGAATTTCGATCAGGGCTTCGCGACGGTCGAGTACACCGCCTCGGCGCTGGTGGATCTGGCCTTCCACACCGGCCCGGCAACCGATGCGCCGATGGACCGGCAGCGCGAAGTTCTGGACGGGTTGGGGATGCCTCAGGCCATCACCATGCGCCACGCCACACCGCATTTCGCGCATGTGTTCTCGGGCGACGGATATTCCGCAGGGTACTATTCGTACATGTGGTCCGAAGTCATGGACGCCGATGCTTTCGCCGCGTTCGAGGAAGCGGGCGACATCTTCGATTCCGGAACTGCCGAGGCACTGGAACAGCATATCCTAGCCGCTGGCGGCTCGGACGAAGCCGAAGCGCTTTACATGGCGTTCCGCGGCAAGATGCCGGGCGTCGAGGCCTTGCTGAAACAGCGCGGCCTGGCCGCCTGATCGGATGCGGCCGCTTAAACGCGGCCGCATTACTCAAAAGTGATGAAATCGGTCACGAAGTTTTTTTGGTTATTTCAAAGTATTTCGCTGACCCGCCCTTGTCCCCCCGTATCCCGGACAATATAACCGCTGTAGTGAATAATGCGGACCGCCGCTTGACTGGACAACCCCAAGTCCGCTTCAAGTTGCTGTCCCAGCAAGGAAGTCGAACATGGCGGAAGATCAAGTGATAGATAAATCCGAGTTGCTGGCGCTTAGCGCAGAGGTGGTATCCTCTTATGTCGACAACAACACGGTGCAGCCCGACCAGGTGACCGAGCTGTTGAAATCCGTCTACGACACGATGAACGCGCTGTCCGGCCCCCAAGAGGAAGAGCCGGAACAGCTGATCCCGGCGGTTCCGATCAAGAAATCGGTGACCAACGACTACATCATCTGTCTGGAAGACGGCAAAAAGCTGAAGATGCTCAAGCGGCACCTGATGGCAGCCTACGGCATGACCCCGGAAGAATACCGCGAGAAGTGGGGTCTCAAACCCGACTACCCGATGGTTGCGCCCAGCTATGCCGCCAAGCGGCAGGAACTGGCCAAGAAGATCGGCCTGGGCCGCAAGCCCAAGAAATAAGCTGCGCCCGGCCCGATTGCGGGCCGGACCGCTTCACGCTAGAACCCGGCGGCGCCGGGGCCACATGGCCCCCGGCGCCGTTTCGCTATGAGGGGCTGCCCGAATGACCGCGCCAAAGCCGAAGAAACTGTTCATCAAGACCTACGGCTGCCAGATGAACGTCTACGACAGCGAACGCATGTCGGGCGCACTGGAAGCGGCAGGCTACGAAACGACCGATTCGCCCGACGGCGCGGACATGATCCTGCTGAACACCTGCCACATCCGCGAGAAGGCGGCCGAGAAGGTGTACTCGGAACTGGGCCGCCTGAAACCGCTGAAGGCCGAGAACCCGGATCTGCGCATCGGCGTCACCGGCTGCGTCGCCCAGGCCGAGGGCGAGGAAATCATGCGCCGCCAGCCCGCCGTCGACCTTGTGGTCGGCCCGCAGGCCTATCACCGCCTGCCGGATCTGGAGGCCAAGGTGCGCAGCGGCCAGCGCGCGCTCGACACCGAATTCCCCGAGGAAGACAAGTTCGACCACCTGCCGCCCGCTCGCGGTCCCAAGGCGAAACGCGCCCCGACTGCATTCCTGACCGTGCAGGAAGGATGCGACAAGTTCTGCGCCTTCTGCGTGGTGCCCTACACCCGCGGCGCCGAGGTAAGCCGCCCGCCCGCGCGCATCCTGGCCGAGGCGCGCGACCTGGTCGAACGCGGCGTGGTCGAGATCACGCTGCTGGGCCAGAACGTCAACGCCTACCATGGCGAGGTCGACGACGGCGCGTGGACCCTGGCCCGCCTGATCCGCGAACTGTCGGATATCGAGGGGTTGCAGCGCATCCGCTTCACCACCAGTCACCCGAACGACATGGGCGACGACCTGATCGCCGCGCATGGCGACATCGCCAAACTGATGCCGTACCTGCACCTGCCGGTGCAGTCGGGTTCGGATCGGATCCTGAAGGCGATGAATCGCAAGCACACCGCCGAAAGCTATCTGGCAATCCTGGACCGCATCCGCGCCGCCCGCCCCGACATCGCGCTGTCGGGCGATTGTAGCGTCGGCTTCCCCGGCGAGACCGAAGAGGATGTTCAGGCGACGCTCGACCTGTGCGAGAAGGTGCGCTACGCGCAGGCCTATTCATTCAAGTACTCCGCCCGCCCCGGCACCCCGGCCGCAGGCCGCGAGGAAGTGCCCGAGGACGTGAAATCCGAACGGCTGCACCGGTTGCAGGCGCTGCTGTCCAGGCACCAGGCCGAGTTCCAACAGTCCATGGTGGGCCGCACCCTGCCCGTCCTGCTGGAAAAACCCGGCCGCATGCCCGGCCAGATGGTCGGTCGTTCGCCTTATCTTCAAGCGGTCCACCTGCAAGCCGACCCCAGCCTTGCCGGTACCATCGTCGAGGCACGGATCACCGCGGCCGAGGCGAACTCGCTGGCTGCCGAGCGCGTTCTCTGACCAGGTGACGGCGCCGTTTGGCAGGCCGAGGATGCCTCCGGCGGGAGTATTTTGGGGATAAAGAAGGCGGGGCGTGCCCGGATCGGCGGCACCGCGCTTTGTGACACCTGCTTGACCCTGTTTCCGCTTGCCCTTCTGCGCGCCACTGGGGCACGATGAAACCAGGCGAAGCCCCGAATGACGGAGACACCTTGGCGACCGAAGCCCTGGAGACCACCGCTGAAGACGGCACTCTGACAGAGCGTCCGCTTTCCTTTCCCGACAACCGGCTGCTTATTGCGCTGTGTGGCGAGTTCGACAGCAACCTCGCGCAGATCGAACAAGCCCTGTCGATCCTCATCACCCGCCGCGGGAACGAGCTGGTCCTGCACGGCCCCGAGGATTCGGTGGCCCGCGCGGCAGAAGCGCTCGAGTCGCTGTACCTGCGCCTGGAGCAGGGCCGCGAGGTCGAACTGGGCGACGTGACCGCGGCGATCCGCATGGGCAACCGCCGGACCGAACCCGAGCCGAGCGACGACGCCGCCCAGCTTGAGATGTTCCAGGGCGACCGGGTCGAGATCCGGACCCGCAAGAAGGTCATCGAGCCGCGCACGCCCGCGCAGAAGGATTATGTCCGCAACCTGTTCAGCCATGAACTGGTGTTCGGCATCGGCCCTGCGGGCACCGGCAAGACCTATCTGGCGGTGGCGGCCGCAGTGTCGATGTTCCTGGACGGGCACGTGGACAAGATCATCCTGTCGCGCCCCGCGGTCGAGGCCGGCGAACGGCTCGGCTTCCTTCCCGGCGACATGAAGGAGAAGGTCGATCCGTACATGCAGCCGCTTTACGACGCGCTGAATGATTTCCTTCCCGGTCGTCAGGTCCAAAAGCTGATCGAGGAAAAGCAGATCGAAATCGCGCCGCTGGCCTTCATGCGCGGGCGCACGCTGTCGAATGCCTTCGTGGTGCTGGACGAGGCGCAAAACGCCACGACCATGCAAATGAAGATGTTCCTGACGCGCCTGGGCGAAGGCAGCCGCATGGCGATTACTGGCGACCGCACCCAGGTCGACCTGCCGCGCGGCGTGCCCTCGGGCCTGATCGAAGCTGAACGGATCCTGCAGGGTGTCAAGGGCGTCGGCCTGTCCCGGTTCAAGGCCGTCGACGTGGTGCGCCACCCACTGGTCGCGCGGATCATCGACGCCTACGAAGCCGCCGAAGCCAAGGACGGCTGAGCGGACACATGACCGACCTAGTCGATCTGGTGATCGAGGACCCGCGGTGGGAGGGCCTGCCTCTGTCTGCGCTGGCCGAGCAGGCCGCCGAACTGGCGTTGAGCCACGCCGGGATCGAGACCCGCGACGTGGAAATCGCGCTGCTGGCCTGCGACGATGCCCGCATCGCCACGCTGAACAGCGCGTTCCGGGGCAAGGACAACGCCACCAATGTGCTGTCCTGGCCGGCGTTGGACCTGTTCCCAGACACCGCGGGCGGCGCGCCGCTGCGGACGATCCCGGACGACCCGACCGGACCCGTGGCGCTGGGCGATATCGCCATCGCGTGGGAAACGGTGGTAGCCGAGGCTGATTCGGCGGGGATTCCCGCCGAACATCACATTCTGCATCTAATCCTGCATGCCTGCCTTCATTTGCTGGGTTACGATCACCAAATCGACACGGATGCCGAGATAATGGAAAATCTCGAGGTGCAGGCCCTTGCCTCGGCGGGGATCGCATCACCATACTGATACCAGGCGGCCAGCGGGCCGCGTTTCGAGACAGGAGCCATGGGCGACAATACCGACGACTCGTCTAGGGCAGCGCAAAGCGCGCCCGACGAAGATCAGGATCAAGGGGGCAGACCCCTTACCTTTCTGAACCGTCTTCTGGGTCTGGGATCCGAAGAAACGGGACCGGATACAAGCGAAGACGAGGTCAGCCAGCCCGAGACGGGCAGTGCGCAGGCCATGTTGCTGAACGTGCGGCGGATGCGTGATGTGCGCGTGCAGGACGTCGCCGTGCCACGCGCCGACGTCGTCGGCGTACCCGACACCGCCACGCTTGACGAGGTGGTCGAGGTCTTTCGCGACAGCACCTTCACCCGCCTGCCCGTCTTCAACGAAACGCTGGATTCTCCGCTGGGCTTTGTCCACCTCAAGGACATCGCGCTACGCTATGGCTTCAACGGCCACGGCGCCGAGTTCGAGATCAAGGCGCTGCTGCGCCCGCTGCTCTATGTACCGCCGTCGATGCCGATGAGCGTCCTGTTGCAGAAGATGCAGACCGAACGCATCCACATGGCGCTGGTTATCGACGAATACGGCGGCGTGGACGGCCTCGTGACCATCGAGGACCTGGTCGAACAGATCGTCGGCGAGATCGAGGACGAGCACGACACCGAGGACGACGCCTACTGGATCGAGGAGGCGCCGGGCGTCTATCTCTGCTCGGCCCGTGCGCCGCTTCCCGATTTCGAGCAGCTTGCTGGCGTGGACCTGCTGGCGGACGAACTGGACGAGGATGTCGACACGCTGGGTGGCATGGTCTTCATGCTGGCCGGGCGTGTGCCCTTGCGTGGCGAGGTGATCCCGCACCCCCAGGGCCATGAGTTCGAGGTGGTCGATGCCGATCCGCGCATGGTCAAGCGCATCCGGGTGCGCCTGCGCCCTTCGGCGCTGATGGACCGCGCGGCCGAATAGGCCCATGACGGCGATGGCGGCAGCATCCTGGGCGTCCCGCCGGGGGCGCCTGTCCCGGCTGGCGCTGGCCGCGCTGGGCGGGGCCGGGCTTGGGCTGGGCCACGCGCCCTATGACCTGCCGTGGCTGGCCTTCGCCGCGCTGCCCTTGATCTTTCACCTCTGGGCTGCGGCCCCGACCCGCCGGGCCGCCGCACTGGTGGGCTGGGCCGCGGGCGTAGGTTTCTTTGGCCTGACCCTGTCCTGGATCGTAGAGCCGTTCCTGGTAGACATCGCGCGTCACGGGGCCCTGGCCGCGCCGGCGCTGTTGGCGATGGCCGGCGGGCTTGCGCTGTTCTGGGGGGGCGCCTTCTGGCTGGCCCGCGCCGCCGCCCCGGATTCGCGGGGCCTGCGCGCCGTCCTGGCACTGGCCGCGGCGCTGGCGGGGGCCGAGTATCTGCGCAGCGTAATCCTTACCGGCTTTCCCTGGGCCCTGCCCGCCTATGCCTGGGCCGACACGCCCGTCGCGCAGGTCGCCGCCTGGACCGGCCCGCACGGGCTGGGCCTGGTCATGCTGACCCTCGCGCTGCTGCCCGCACTGATGCGCCCCGCCCCGCTGATCGCCGCCGTCGCGGGCCTTGCGCTGCTGTGGAGCGCGGGTGCATGGCGGCTGGCGCAGCCACTGCCCGCTGCCCCCGGTACCGTGGTCCGCGTGGTGCAACCCGACGCGGCGCAGCACCTGAAATGGCAGCCCGACATGATCCACGTGTTCTGGGAACGACTGCTCGACGCCTCGGCCGCCCCGGCCGAGGGGCCCATCGACGCCGTGATCTGGCCGGAAACCGCGGTGCCCTGGCTGATCCGCGACGAACCCGGCGTGGCCGAACGGATTGCGCAAGCCTCGGGTCCCAACCGGCTGACGATCCTCGGCGCGCTGGAACGGGACCTGCAGGGCGGCTGGTACAACGGGCTCGTGGCGCTGGACGACAGCGCAACCATCGTTACAGACTATCGCAAGTACCACCTGGTTCCCTTTGGCGAGTACATGCCGCTTGCCGATGCACTGCGCGCGCTTGGCCTGACCTATCTGGCCGACGGCCTTGTCGGCAGCTTCGACAAGGGCGAAGGGCCCCGGCGCCTGACCGTGCCCGGCCTGCCGCCGTTCCAGCCGCTGATCTGCTACGAGGCGATCTTCCCGCACGAGGTGCTGACCGGCGCGAACCGCCCCGACTGGCTGCTCCAAGTCACCAATGACGCGTGGTTCGGCAACTGGTCCGGCCCCTATCAGCACCTGTCGCAGGCACGGATGCGGGCGATCGAACAGGGGCTGCCGCTGGTGCGTTCGGCCAATACCGGCGTCTCGGCGATGATCGATGCGAAGGGCCGGGTGCTGGAGTCTCTGCCGCTGGGAACGCACGGCTTCTTTGACGCCGCGCTGCCCGCAGCGCTGCCGCCGACGCTTTATTCCCGCACCGGGGATCGCGCGGCGCTGATCGTGCTGCTGGCCATGCTGACCGGCGCGGCGCTCTGGCCCCGCCGGTCGCACAGGATCTAAGCCGCCGGGCGCATCGCCGGGCGCGCGTACAGCCACGCCGTCAGCGATGCGGTCAGCACCGCGCACAGCGCGATCGCCCCGACCATCGGCGTCGCGGTGCCGTCAAAGAACGGCCCGGCGGCGGTGATCATCAGCCCGCCCGCCAGCATCTGCAACGTCCCGCCCAGCGACGACGCCAGCCCGGCGATATCGCCATGCTCGTCCAGCGCCAGCACCATGGTCGTCGGGATCACCAGCCCAAGACAGGCATTGCCCGCGAACAGCAACCCGACCACCAGTGGCAGGCTGCCGAAGCCCGCCAGCACCAGAATCAGCAGGGCGCTTGTGAACAGCGCAAAACCCGCGGTCGCGCGCAGCAGCATCCGGCGCAGGCCGATACGCTCGCCCAGCGGTGCGGCCATCTGCGAGGCCGCGAAGAACCCGACCGCGTTGACCGCGAACGCCAGGCTGAAGCCCGTCGGGCTCAGCCCGAACTGGCCGGTGTAGACGAACGAGGCGCTGGCCAGGAACACGAAGAAACTGGCCATGCCGAAGCCGCCGATGAAGGTCAGGCCCATGAACACCGGGTCGCCCAGCAGCGTGCGTGCGCCCCGCATCAGCGAACGCGCGTTGACCGGCACCCGCCGCTCCTGCGGCAGGGTTTCGGGTTGCGCGAAGGCCGTCAGCACCAGACTCAGCACGCCGATCACCGCCAGCGCGGCAAAGATCGCGCGCCAGCCACTTACCGCCGCGATTCCGCTACCCACCAGCGGGGCCAGCATGGGCGAAACACTGATCACCAGCATGATCATCGCCATCAGCCGAGTCGCCTGCGTGCCGGTGAAATTGTCCCGCACGATGGCGCGCGGGATCACCATGACCGCCGCGCCGCCCAGCCCCTGCAGGAACCGCGCCGCCGACAACCAGCCGATATCCGGCGCGAACGCACAGCCCAGTGTGCCCGCGACGAACACCGCCAGCCCCACGTACAGCGGCCGTTTGCGCCCGAACTGGTCCGCCATCGGGCCATAGACCAGCTGCGCCACGCCGAAGGCGATGAAATACAATGTTAGCGTGGTCTGAACCTGCGACACGCTCGCGTCCAGATCGGTGCCGATCTGCGGCAGCACCGGCAGGTACATGTCGATCGAAAGCGGGCCGACGGTCAACAGAAGGCCAAGAATGATGGCCGCACGTAGCATTCCGCTGGACATGCGCTTACTCCCAAAAGTCATAGCAATATCGGATACGGTCGAAATGGACCGCGGGGGGCAGGCGAGGGTCTCGCGACGGTCCGGTGCCCCGTGGTAGCCGGCTTTCCCTTAGCGCCAGAACGGCCATTTGGGAAGGCGCAATGCGATGCATTGGTGCCAAGGCTCACGCAAGCGTGTTCCGCGAACACGACCCGGCGATCATGCTTCAGGGCCAGCCGCCCCCGCAGCATTCCTGAAGGCGCGTCAGGGCGGATACATCGCGGACCATCAGACCGTCCTGCGTCAGGGTCCAGTTTCCGGGGCGAGGACGGAATCGTGCGCCGCGCGGGACCTGGCCGGGCTGGCAGGGACCGCCCCTTTCCCGCCTGCCGCATATTGCGCAACCGCCCCGGTGCTGCTAGGCCCTCGCGCCGATGAACGATCAGGATCACATCCCGACGAATCCCGACGGCGCCCCCCCTCGCGAGGACGGCGCGCCGTGGCGCAATTTCTACGGCCGGCGCAAGGGCAAGGCCCTGCGCGCGGGTCAGGTCGAGCATATGGAGCGGACCCTGCCCCGGCTGGCCGTGCCAAATGTCGGCTGGGACGAGAACCCGGATCGCAAGCTTCTCGATCTGCCGGGCCTTTTCGGTCGGCGCGCCCCGCTTGTGCTGGAAATCGGCTTCGGCGGCGGCGAACACCTGCTGGCGCAGGCCACCGCCCGTCCGGACCACGATTTCATCGGCTGCGAACCCTTCGTCAACGGCGTCGCCATGTTGCTGCCGGAACTGGACGAGGCCGGTCTGGTCAACGTGCGCCTGCACATGGGCGACGCGCGCGACCTGCTGG
>JBFHFG010000031.1:0-12248 GCA_041583815.1 Halovulum sp. | reverse complement strand
TTTCCAACCGCAACCTCGCCGGGGCCCGCCGCGCCTATGAGGAGGCCGGAGTGGGCGACGTGGTCGAGGTGAGCACCCAGGACGCACTGGAAGACGCGATCCGCGCCGGGACCCCCGCGATCACCGGCGACGCCATGCTGCTGGCCCGCGCCGACAATATCGACGTGCTGATCGAGGCCACCGGTGCCATCGAGTTCTCGGCCGAGGTCGTGCTCGAGGCGATCGCCCACGGCAACCACATGGTGCTGATGAACGCCGAACTGGACGGCACCGTCGGCGCGATCCTCAAGCACAAGGCCGACCAGGCCGGGGTGATCCTGACCGGCTGCGACGGCGACCAGCCGGGCGTGCAGGTGAACCTGTGGCGCTTCGTGAAATCCATCGGCCTGACGCCGCTGGTCTGCGGCAACATCAAGGGCCTGCAGGACCCGTACCGCAACCCCACCACGCAAGAGGCCTTCGCCAAGCAGTGGGGGCAGAAGCCGCACATGGTGACCAGTTTCGCCGACGGCTCGAAGATCTCGTTCGAGCAGGCGATCGTGGCCAATGCCACCGGCATGAGCGTCAGCAAGCGCGGCATGATCGGGCGCGACCACCGCGGCCACGTGGACGAGCTGACGAAGATGTACGACATCGACGAGCTGAAGGCCGCGGGCGGCATCGTCGATTACGTGGTCGGCAGCCAGCCGGGGCCGGGGATCTACGTGCTGGGCACGCTCGATGACCCCAGGCAGCGGCATTACCTGAACCTCTACAAGCTGGGCGAGGGGCCGCTCTATTCCTTCTACACGCCCTATCACCTGTGCCATTTCGAGGTGCCGCTGTCGGCGGCCCGCGTGGCGCTGTTCGGCGACGTGGTGATGGCCCCCGCCGGCGCGCCCAGGGTCGAGGTCGTGGCCACCGCCAAGACCGACCTGAAGGCGGGCGCCACGCTGGACGGCATCGGCTGGTACATGACCTATGGCGAGGCCGAGAACGCCGACGTGGCCCGCGCCGAGCGGCTGCTGCCCATGGGCGTGGCCGAGGGCTGCCGCCTGCGCCACGACGTGCCCAAGGACAAGACCCTGACTTATGACGACGTGATCCTGCCCGAGGGCCGGCTGGTCGACCGGCTGCGCGCCGAGCAGGACGCGCATTTCTACGGCGCGTCCAACGCGCAGGGCGGCTGAGATGACCGACGTGCCCGAGTCAGAATCCGAGGCGGAAGCCGTGCCAGAATCCGGGTCAGAATCCGGGCCAGAATCCGTGTCCCCCGGCGGCACCGATGCCGGACCGGCCCGCGGGGCGGCGCTGATCCGGCAGATGGGGCTGCTCGCCGTGCTGCGCGAGGACCTGCGCACCCACCGGGGCGAGATCCTGCGCCCCGGCCTGCAGGCGCTGTGGGTCTATCGCATCGGCACCTGGGCCGGCACGCTGCCCCCGGTCCTGCGGCAGGTGATGGGGCTGGTCTATTTCCTGGGCCAGCGCTTCTGCCGCAATTTCTACGGCATCGAGCTGATGCGCAGCGCCCGCATCGGGCGGCGCTTCCTGATCGGCCACCAGCACGGCATCGTCATCCACCAGTACGCCAGCATCGGCGACGATTGCGCGGTGCGGCAGGGGGTGACCTTCGGCATCGGCACCGAATGGGTGCCGGGGCAGGGGCCGGTGATCGGCAACAATGTCTCGTTCGCGCCCGGCGCCATCGTCATCGGCAATGTCACCATCGGCGACAATGTCAGCGTCGGGCCCAATTGCGTCGTCTCTGCCGATGTGCCCGCCGACCGGTCGCTGTTCATCCCGCCGCCCCGCGTGATCCCGCGCGAGCCCGGCTGAGCCTTTCATTCATGTTCCGAGGAGTATGCCCATGTCCCTGAGTTTCGAAACCGCCCTGAGCGCCGTGCAAGGCGCCGTGGACGAGATGAACCTGTCCCTGCCGCAGGACAAGCAGCTGTCCAGGGACCCGGACGCGGTGCTGTTCGGCCCCGGCAGCCAGCTGGATTCGGTCGGCCTGGTGAACCTGGTCATGGCCGCCGAGCAATACGTGGGCGACGCCACCGGCGAGGACATCGTGCTGGCCTCCGAGGCGGCGATGTCGCGCAAGCGCAGCCCCTACCGTTCGCTGAAGGCCCTGGCCGAATACGCGGTCGAGGTCGCGGGCGCCGAGGACGAGGCTGCCAGCGCATGACCGACACCCGCGTGATCGCCATCACCGGCACCCGCAAGGGGATCGGGCGCTACCTGGTCGAGCAGTACCTGGAACGCGGCTGGACCGTCGTCGGCTGTGCCCGGGGTGCTGCCGACATCGACGACAGCCGCTACACCCATTTCGAACTGGACGTGGCCGACGAGCGCGCCGTCGCCTCGATGCTGCGCCAGGTGGGCCGCGCGCACGGGCGGCTGGACGCGCTGCTGAACAATGCCGGCATCGCCTCGATGAACCATGCGCTGCTGACGCCCGGCTCGACCATGCAGCGGGTGTTCGCGACCAATGTCTACGGCACGTTCTATTTCTGCCGCGAGGCCGCCAAGCTGATGGGCCGCCGCAAGACCGGCCGGATCGTCAACTTCGCCACTGTCGCCACGCCCCTGAAGCTGGAGGGCGAGGCCGTCTATGCCGCATCCAAGGCCGCCGTGGTGTCGCTGACCGAGGTGCTGGCGCGCGAGGTCGCCCCCTTCGGGATCACCGTCAACGCGGTCGGCCCGACCCCGGTGCCCACGGATCTTGTCGGCTCGGTCCCGCAGGAGAAGATGGACGCGCTGATCGCCCGCCAGGCGATCCAGCGTTACGGCACGATGGAGGATGTGCTGAACGTCTGCGATTTCTTCCTGCGCGACGAATCCGAGTTCGTGACCGGCCAGACGATCTATCTGGGCGGGGTCTGACCCGATGGCGGCCCCGACCATGGCGACCGGCTTCCTGCTGGACCGTTTCGCGGCGGCCGGCGGCAAGACCGCCTTCGTCGAGGCGGACGGCAGCCGCGAAACCTATGCCGGGCTGCTGGGACGGATCGAGAAGGCGGGCGCGGCGCTGGATGCGGCGGGGGTGCGCCCCGGCGCATCGGTCCAGCTGCGCGGCGATTTCGGCGCGGCGGCCACGGCCTTCCTGCTGGCGCTCTGGGCGCGGGGCGCGGCGGTGACGCCGGTGGCCCCGGTCAGCCTGGAAAAGGCCGGGGAGTTCGCGCAGGTCGGCCAGGCCGAGTGGATCGTCGAGGCGGGCAGCGGGACCATCGCAGCGGGGCCGGGCAGGTCCGGTCATCCGCTTTACGACGATCTGCGGGGCAGGGGGGTGCCGGGGCTGGTGATCTTCTCGTCCGGGACCACCGGGGCCTCCAAGGGCGCGGTGCATGACGCGACGCGGCTGCTGTCGAAGTTCGAGACGCCCGGCAAGGATTTCCGCACGCTGGCCTTCCTGCTGTTCGACCATATCGCCGGCGTGGACACGCTGCTCTACTGCCTGGCCAACGCCTCGACGATCGTCTGCCCGGCGGAACGCGCGCCCGAGGCCGTCTGCCGCCTGATCGCCGCCGAGTCCGTCGAGGTGCTGCCCACGGCGCCCTCGTTCCTGAACCTGCTGCTGCTGTCGGGTGCGCACCGGGACCATGACCTGTCGAGCCTGAAGATCATCACCTACGGCGCCGAGATGATGCCCCAGGGCCTGCTGGAGCGGCTGGCCGAGGCGTTCCCGCAGGCGCGGCTGGTGCAGAAATACGGAACCTCGGAAATCGGCGCGCTGCGCTCGAAATCCGAAGGAAACGCCTCGCGCTGGATCCGGATCGGTGGGCAGGGTGCGGAATGGCGCGTCGTCGACGGGCTGCTGGAGGTGAAGACCGGCACCGCGATGCTGGGCTATCTGAACGCGCCCTCGCCGTTCACGGATGACGGCTGGTACCGCACCGGCGACCGGGTCGAGGTGCGTGAGGACATGGTGCGCTTCCTGGGCCGTGACAGCGACGTGATCAACGTGGGCGGGCAGAAGGTGTTTCCGGCCGAGGTCGAGGCCGAGATCGCCCGCCTGCCCGGTGTCGCCGAGGTCGCGGTCAGCGGCGCGCCGCACCCGATCCTGGGCGCGGTGGTCACGGCACGGGTGCGGATGGCCGACCCGGACGCGACGCCCATGCAGGTACGCACCGCCCTGCGGCAGGGCCTGGCCGGACGGCTGGAGCCCTACAAGATCCCGCAGAAGATCCAGGTGACCGACCAGCCGCTGGTGACGGAACGGTTCAAGCAGCGGCGGGGCTGAGCGCCCCGACGTTGACCTGGGGCTGGCCTAGCGCTGGGTCAGCGCCAACGGGCGCGAAAGCGCGTCCTTCACGGCCTTTCCGAACACCCAGAGGCGGTTTTTCTGATACCGCTGCGCCAGGGTCGCCAGGTCGCTCGACCGGATCTTGTAGCCCAGCTCCTCTGCCAGGGCGATGATCTCGGGGTGGCGGCGGATGGCCTTGAAGTCGATGGTTTGCGTCGTCTTGTGGTGGAACCGGTCGATCTTGCGGCCGGGGGCATCTTCGGCGGTATCGCGGGGCGGCAGGCCAAGGAAGGCAAGCAGCCCCTTGAGGTCGTCGGGCTTCTTCAGCAGGTCCTCGAAACGGACGCGGCGGTACTGTCCGGCGGGGGACAGGCGTTCCTGTTCCACGCCGAAGCGGTGCACCTCGTACCAGTAGAACAGCCCTTTCTCGAATGCGGACATGCGGTCCCAGCGGTCGACATAGGATTTCAGCGCGATGCCGGGATCGTCGGGGGTCAGCGCGATCGTGCCGCGGATGTTCGGGCGCTGATCCGGCATGTACCACCGGTGCGTGACCAGCGAAGCGGCCACCCGGGCCGGATTCCGGACAAGCTGCAGAAGGCGCAGGCGGTCGCCGAAACGCTGCCGCAGCAGCGGAGCCATGGCGAAGGCCGGGAAGCCCAGTTCGACATAGCTTTTCCCGCTCGCAAGGACCCGGTCGATATTGTCGAAATGGGTCTGCAGCCGGGGCTCGTCGGCCAGCCGGTGCAATCCGTCGGGATTTCGCAGGCAATGCCGGGGATCGTAGAAGTAGCCGAGCGGCTCATGCTCGGCCTGGACCATGTCCGCATAGCTGGACGACAAGGTCTGGTGCAGCCACTGCGTCCCGGATCGGGCGGTGGTGACCAGAAAGACCACACGTGGGGACAAGGCACGCCTCCCCTCATCAGGAACACAACATATTTCAACTTTCAGATATTAGCACATCGGGCGGCATGAGTCTGTGCGCCTGGCGGCGTGGTGTGACTATTCAACCGGAAAGCGTGGAATTATCGGGACGACGCGAGGGCGGCGCGATATTCTGATGGCGAAGATGGCATCGGGAGGATCTGACATCACGTGGCATTCGGCCTGGGTGGCGACACGGAGAAGCGCGCTCTACCTGTTGGGGGCGGCGCTGTTCGTTTTCCTGTATTCGGTCCTGGCCGCCGGGCTTGGCCTGCTGCCGTTGTCGGACGAGATCCGGACCCAGCTTGCCGAGACGGGGGTGAACTGGGCGAACCTGTCCGAGAACCCGCTGTACCAGCTGTTCATACACGCTGCCGCCGGGTTGCTGTTCGGGGCGCTGATCACCGTTTTCGCGGTGCTCTCGTGGCCGGTGATCGCGTTTTCGGGCGCGTCGCGGCGGGTTCTGAAGGCCACGACCACCGCCTATGTGGCAGTGGTCGTGATCAATCTTGCCCTGTTTACCGGGCTTGTCGCGGCCGGGTAGGGCCGCGACAGGGGATCAGGCGGGCACGCCGTCGACGCGGCGGAAGTTCTCGTCCAGCCGCTCTTCGGCGACCAGTGCTTCCAGTTGTGCCAGGCGCTTGTACTTGCGGCCCTCGAAGTCCTCGACCTTCAGGTCGGCGGCCTTCACCGCGTCGTAAAGCTGCTTCGCCCCGCGAATCGCGTCCCATTCGGGGCGGAAGCCGGGGATCGCCTTTTCGATCTTGGCCGAGCTGACCCGGTAGGACCGGTTGTCCGGCCCCGCGTCGGCGGCATAGTCGATTTCCGAATCCGGCACCGTCTCGGCGAAGATCTTGGCCAGGTCCTTGATCTGGTAGTTGTTCTCGGTCCGGCAGACGTTGAACGCCTCGCCCCGGATCGCGTCGGCATCCGCCTCCAGCGCCGCCAGGAAGGCGCGGGCCATGTCCTCGACATGGATGATCGGCCGCCAGGGCGTGCCGTCGGACATCATCAGGATCTTGCCGGAGGTGTAGGCGTGCGCGATCAGGTTGTTGAGCACGATGTCGAAGCGCATCCGCGGGCTGACGCCATAGGCGGTCGCGAAGCGCAGGAACACCGGGCAGAACGCATCGTCCGCCAGCGGCTTCAGGTCACGCTCGGCCAGCACCTTGGACCGGCCATAGTCGGTCTGCGGGTTCAGCGCGCCGGTCTCGTCGATCATGCCGTCGCCGGCCTTGCCGTAGTTCGAGCAGGACGAGGCGAAGACGAAGCGCGGCACGCCGGCGGCCTTGGCGCATTTCGCCACGTGGATCGTGCCCTCGTGGTTGATCTGCTGCGTCAGGCCCGGGCGCAGCTTGCCCAGCGGGTCGTTGGACAGCGCGGCCAGGTGGATCACCCCGTCGAACCCTTCCAGGTCGGCGGGGGTCAGGTCGCGGATGTCCTTGCCGATGTTCGGCACGTCCGGAACCGCCCCGCCGGGGGCGAAGTCGGCGCGGTCAAAGAGATTGATATCGCACCCAGTCACCTGGATGCCCGCCGCGGCCAATACCGGCACTGTCACCGACCCGACGTAGCCCTGATGTCCCGTTACCAGAACGCGTTTCGTCTTCCCAGGTTGCCCACGGTCGGTTGCCATTTTTCCACATCTCCTCGAGCCGGCGCTTGTCCGCCAGGTGATCCATGCAATACCAGAAGCCCGGATGGCGGTAGGCCATCAGTTCTCCCATTTCCATCAGTTTGGGAAGCGGTCCCTGCTCCCACATGATCTCGTCGCCGTTGACGTCGGCCACGGCGTCGAACACGCCCGGCTCCAGCACGAAGAAGCCGCCGTTGATCCAGTCCATCGCGGTCTCGGGCTTCTCCTGGAAGCCTTCGACCAGCCCGTCCTCGCGCACGCCCAGGTGGCCGAAGGTGGTCAGCGGCTGCACCATGGTCATGGTCGCCAGCTTGCCGTGCGAGCGGTGGAAGGCCAGCAGCGCCTCGATGTCCACGTTGGACACCCCGTCGCCATAGGTCAGCATGAAGGTCTCGCCGCCCAGGTAGGGCTGCAGGCGGGCCAGGCGGCCGCCGGTCATCGTGTCCTCGCCGGTGTCGATCAGGTCCACCACCCAGGGCGGGCGCGGCGCGTTGTCGACGCCGTTCAGCGCCGGCTGGCCGAACAGCTCGCGCTGGCCGAAGTCGACCCGCAGGTTGCCCGAGTACTGGCACAGGTCGGCGATGTATTTCTTGATCAGGTCGCCCATGTATCCGAGCGCCAGCACGAACTCGTGGTGCCCGTGGGCCGAGTAGTGCTGCATGATGTGCCACAGGATCGGCCGGTTGCCGATCTCGACCAGGGGCTTGGGCCGTACCCGTGTCTCCTCGATCAGCCGGGACCCCTTGCCCCCGGCGAAAATCGCTACTTTCACTATCCGTCTCCCCCACAAGATGGCGCATGTACACACTACGGTCCCCGGGGCGGCTGCGCCATGCCGCTGCGCGAGCATTAGAGCGTCTTTGTGACAAAATTCAGGTTTGTCGCCAGCGCCCGGCCAGATCCCCGGCACCGCCGCGCAGCAGAAGCCCCAGCATCCGCCGCGCGCGGTAGAGCCGGATCCGGGTCAGACAACCGAAGGCACGTCTGCGCGCCGCCAGTCCCGACAGGCGGTCGGACCGGGCCAGTCGCGGCAGTTCCCCCAGGGGCGAGGCCGCCAGCGCCAGCGCCCGGAGGCCCCAGCGCAGCCGTCCGCGCAGGCCGCGCACCGCGGCAAAACCCTGGCCGATGTGGCGGTCCCATTTCCGCGCCAGCTCGGCAAAGCTGTCGCGGGCGGGGGTGGCGATTCGCATGTCGGGCACATAGGCCATGCCCACGCCGGCGGCGGTGGCGCGCTGGCCCCAGTCGATGTCCTCGGCCACGCCGATGCCGGCGAAATCGCCGATCGCCTCGAACACCTCGCGGCGCACGGCCATGTTGCATGTCGCGGCATAGCCATCGCGCTGGATGTACAGTTTCATCTGGTAGCCCCAGATGCTCTCGTAGGCTTCGACCGGCGTCAGCCGGGCCGGATCCACCGGGGCGATGGTCACGGTTCCGCCGATCACGCCGGTGCCGGGATGCGCGTCCAGGTAGCGGTGCAGGCAGGCCAGCCAGTCCGTCGCGGCCAGGCAATCCGCGTCGATGAAGGCCAGGATGGCGCCGCGCGACAGCCGCGCGCCGGTGCTGCGGGCGGGGCCCGGCCCCGGCGTCGATTCGGTGGCCAGCCGGGCGAAGGGATAGCCCGCCACCAGCGCCTCGGGCAGGTCCCGCGACCCGTTGTCGACCACGATGACCTCGAACGGGGGCGCATCCTGTTGCGCCGCGAGCGTATCGAGGCAGCGGCGCAGCGCCTCGGCATGGTCGAGATGCGGGATCACCACCGAGACCGTGGGTCTGGAAGCGTGTGTGTCGGACATCGCTGGCCTCCGGGACGGTGACATGAGGACGGGGACATGAAATAGGCGCTTTTGTTGTATTCCGTCACGGGCACCGGGCCAATGGCGGTTTCGCCGGAAGCGCCGGCGGATTACGGTTCGCGGGATCCGGCCGGGGGGCGGGACACCGTGGAACAGGAACTGTGGGGGAACAGGAACTGTGGGAACGGGTATCGTGGCGATGGGGCAAGGAGACATTCCGGCATGACACAAGGCACGGCGACAGGGGCGCCGGACCTCTCGATCATCATTGTCAGCTACAACACGCGCGAGATGACGCTGGACTGCCTGCGCTCGGTGGTCGATCAGACGCGCGACACCAGCTACGAGATCATCCTGGTGGACAACGCGTCCAAGGATGGATCGGCCGAGGCCGTGGCCGAGGCATTTCCCGACGTCATCCTGTTCTCGGAACAGGTCAACCACGGCTTTGCCGGGGGCAACAACCTGGCGGTGGGGCACGCGCGGGGGCGCTACGTGCTGCTGCTGAACCCCGACACGGTGGTGCTGGACGGCGCGCTGGACAAGCTGATGGCCTTTGCCCGTCGCACGCCGCAGGCCAGGATCTGGGGCGGGCGCACGCTGTATGGCGACGGTCGGCTGAACCCGACGAACTGTTGGCGCCGGATGAGCCTGGGCACGTTGCTGTCCCGCACCCTGGGGCTGGAGCGGGTGTTCCCGGACAGCCGGATCTTCAACGCCGAGGGCTATGGCGGCTGGAACCGCGACAGCGAACGCGAGGTCGATATCGTCACCGGCTGCCTGTTCCTGATCGAGCGCGACTTCTGGAACGAACTGGGCGGGTTCGACCTGTCCTATGTCATGTACGGCGAAGAGGCCGACCTGTGCCTGCGCGCCCGCGCATTGGGGGCGCGGCCGCGGATCACCCCCGAGGCCGAGATCATCCACTATGTCGGCGCCTCCAGCACCGTGCGCAGCCGCAAGCACGTGATGCTGCTGAAGGCCAAGGTGACGCTGGTGCAGCGGACCTTCCCCGCCTGGCAGCGGCCGCTGGGCCGCATGATGCTGGCGGCGTGGCCGGCCTCGCGGCTGGCCTCGGCCTCGGCGCTGGCGGCGGTGACACGCAAGCCGCGCTGGCGCGAGGCGCGCGACGGTTGGGCCGAGGTCTGGGCCCGGCGCGGTGAGTGGCTGGGCGGCTATCCGCCCCTGGCCCCCGGTGCGCCGACGCCCTGGCTGGCCGAAGAGGGGCAGGGCGGATGATGAAGAACCGCAAGGACACGCGGCCGCTGGTCCGGGCGCTGCGCGGCGCCGCCTCGATGCTGGACCCGCGCGCGCTGCTGCACGGGCTGCGGCTGCTGCATTACTACAACTATGCCCATGTCGCGCCGCGCCGGCAGTTGCGGCTGGGGCAGGGGGTGCGCATCGCTCCCAACGCGGTCTTCGCCAATGCGCAGCGGATCACGATCGGCGACCGGGTGCAGATCGGCGCGCGCTGCACGCTGTGGGGCGGCGACAATACCGGCCGGATCGAGGTCGGCGCCGATGCCACCTTCGGGCCGGACTGTTTCCTGACCGCCTCGGATTACGGGCTGGCGGCGGGGCAGCTGGTCACCGCGCAGCCGACGGTCGAGCGCGACATCGTCATCGGCCCCGGCGCCTGGCTGGGCGCGCGGGTGGTGGTGACCGCCGGGGTCACCGTGGGCGCCGGTGCGGTGATCGGCGCCGGGTCGGTCGTCACCCGCGACGTGCCCGAGAACGCCATCGCCGCCGGGGTTCCGGCCAAGGTGGTGCGAATGCGGGAATGATGCCGGCATAAACGGTCGTTTCTGGCCGCTGTGGCGCGGGGCTGCGGATCGCCTTTGAAAATTGTGCCAAAAACCCCCGGCAAAACCTTTGCGGTTCTGGCAGGTTTTTGGCAGGGTGGGCGGCATGATCATCGGATATGCCCGCGTCTCGACCGAGGACCAGAGGCTCGACGCCCAGACCGACGCGCTGGCCGCCGCCGGGGCGGAGCGTGTCTTTGCCGAGCGGGTCAGCGGTGCGCGCCGCGCGCGGCCCGAACTCGACCGGATGCTCGACCAGCTCAGGCCCGGCGACGTGGTCGTGGTGACCAAGTACGACCGGCTGGCGCGCTCGTTGAAGGACCTGCTGGAAATCGTCGAGGCGGTCGGGGCGCGCGGCGCGGGGTTCCGCTCGCTGGCCGAGGACATCGACACGACCACGCCCGCCGGGCGGCTGATCTTCCATGTCTTCGCCTCGATCGCCCAGTTCGAGCGCGAGCGGATCTCGGAACGCACCCGCGAGGGGCTGGCCGCCGCCCGGGCGCGCGGGCGGGTCGGCGGGCGGCCCCCGGCACTGAGCCCGGCCCAGAAGGCCGAGGTCCGGCGGATGCGCGACGAGGACAACCGCACCGTCGCCGAGATCGCCCGCCTGTTTCGTGTGAGCGAACGCACGGTCCGGCGCGCCTGACACGGCTGCGGGCCATCTTGAGGCCGCAAACGCGATGGAAACGGTTGATGTTCGGGGGGGCCGGGGTAGGGTCCGCCCCGGGGACAGATGGGGGACCGCCATGCAGATCGAAGAGACCGCGCTTTCCGGTGTGGTGATCCTGACGCCGCGCCGCTTCGGTGACGACCGCGGCTTCTTTTCCGAGACCTGGAATGCGCGCGCCATGAAGGACGCCGGGCTGGACCTGGACTTCGTGCAGGACAACCACGCCTGGACCCGCGACGCGGGCACCGTGCGGGGCCTGCATTTCCAGGCGCCGCCCCATGCCCAGGACAAGCTGCTGCGCGTGGTGCGGGGCCGGATCATGGATGTCGCCGTCGATGCGCGCGCCGGCTCGCCCACCTACGGGCAGTGGGTCGGGGTGGAGCTGTCGGCCGAGAACGGCCGGCAGTTGCTGGTGCCCAAGGGCTTCCTGCACGGCTATGCCACGCTGAGCCCCGATTGCGACGTGCTCTACAAGTGCACGGATTTCTATGCGCCGCAGACCGAGGGCTCGGTGCGGTTCGACGACCCCGACCTTGGCATCGACTGGGGGATCGACCCCGCCAGGGCGATCCTGTCGGACAAGGACGCGGCCGCGGGCCGGTTCGCGGATTTCCAGACCCCGTTCGGGAGGGACATGTGAAGCTTCTGGTAACTGGTGGCGCCGGGTTCATCGGCTCGGCGGTGGTGCGGCAGGCGATTGCTGCCGGGCACCGGGTGATCAACCTCGATGCGCTGACCTATGCGGCGAACCTGGACAACGTGGCCAGCGTGGCGGATGCGCCCGGCTATGTCTTCGAACATGCGGACATCCGCGACCGGGCCGCGATGGACCGGATCTTTGCCGCCCATGGCCCCGACGCGGTGCTGCACCTGGCCGCGGAAAGCCATGTCGACCGCTCGATCGACGGGCCGGCGGATTTCGTTGACACCAATGTCGGCGGCACCTGCACCCTGCTGGAGGCCGCCCGCGCGCATTGGGCGGGGCAGGGGAAGCCCGACACATTCCGCTTCGTGCATGTCTCGACCGACGAGGTCTTCGGCTCGCTCTCGCCCGAGGATCCGCGCTTCGACGAGCACACGCCCTATTCGCCGCGCTCGCCCTATTCGGCGTCCAAGGCGGGCAGCGACCACCTGGCTCGCGCCTGGGGCGAGACCTATGGCCTGCCGGTGATCGTCACCAACTGCTCGAACA